>JAEWCI010000284.1 GCA_023390705.1 Pseudomonadota bacterium | reverse complement strand
CTGGTCCTTCTGGGCGGTGGCGCCGGCTGGCTGGCCCGTGGCCAATTCGCGCCCGAACCGGCGGCCCTGGCGGCGCCGGCCGAACCGGCGGCGGCGCGGGCGCATCGCATCTTCGCCGCGAATCCTGGCCGGGCGATGGAATTGCAGACTTCCGATGCCGACCAACTGGCCGGCTGGCTGGCGCGCCGCCTGGGCACGGCAGTGGTGGTGCCCATGCTGGATGCCGGCGGCTTCGCCGTGCTGGGCGGCCGCGTGCTGCCCGGCGCGGATGGCGCCGCCATGCTGGTGCTCTATGCCGACCGGGCCGGGGAGGCCCTGTCCTTCTACGCCGGGCCTTCCTCACAGCGCCTTGCCAGGCCGATGCGTTGCAGCGACAACCTGGACGGCAGCCTGACCTATCACTGGGCGGATGGGAGCATGGACTACGCCGTGACCGCGACCCTGCCACGCGAGCGCCTGCGGGTCCTGGCCCATTTGGCCCGGCAGGAGGTGGAGCGGGGCCCCCGGAGCCGGGAGGACGGGCCGCGCGTGGCCGCAGTTTCGGGGCAGGTGCAGCGCGTCTGCCTCGGTTGATCCGCATCGGTTGCGATGAACGAGAAGAGCAGGGGAGGATAAGGGATCATGGCCAGCAGGCCCGAGCGCAGTTTGCGGGAACTCTACGCGACGGACCCGGAGCGGGCTGACGCCCTTGTCTGGGGCCGGCGCGGCGCCCTGAAGGGTGCGGCGCTGGCGGCCATGGGCGCGGCGCTGGGCACCGCCCTGCCCTTCGGCCGCAACCTGCCTGCCGGCCTGCTGCCCGCCGCCCTGGCCCAGCCGGCCGGCGCCGCGCCGCAATTGCTGCGCATGGAAGGCAAGGCGCCGCTGGTCATCCTGGGCGAACGCCCGCTGGTGGCGGAAACGCCCGAGCACATGCTCGACGACGAGGTGACGCCGGCGGACAAGTTCTTCATCCGCATGAACGGCCAGATCCCCGAGCCCTTCGCCACGGACCCCAAAGCCTGGAAGCTGCGCCTGGATGGCGAGGTGAACACGCCGCTGGAACTCACCCTGGGCGAGTTGGAAGCGCGCTTCCCGCTGGTGACGCGGCGCCTGCAGATGGAATGCGGCGGCAATGGCCGCAGCTTCTTCTCGCCGGAGACGCGCGGCAACCAGTGGGGCAACGGCGCCATCTCCTGCGCGGAATGGACCGGGGTGCGGCTGCGCGACGTGCTGGCCGCCGCGGGGCTGAAGCCGGGGGCGAAATTCACCGGCCATTTCGGCGCGGACCCGCATCTCTCCGGCGCCACGGACCGCGCCGCCATCAGCCGCGGCATGCGGCTTGAGAAGGCGATGGACGAGGACACGCTGATCGCGCTGCGCATGAACGGCGCGCCCATGCCGCATCTGCACGGCGCGCCGGTGCGGCTGCTGGTGCCGGGCTGGCCCGGCAGCCTTTCGCAGAAATGGCTGACCCGCATCACCATCCTAGACAAGCCGCATACCGGCGCCGGCATGGGCGGCACCAGCTACCGCGTGCCGGTGCGGCCCATCGTGCCCGGCAGCCGCAATGACGGCCAGGACTTCACGGACCTGGAGAGCATGCCGGTGCGCAGCATCCTCACCAATCTCCAGCATGGCAGCCGCCTGCCCGCCGGCACCCGCCAGCTTGATGTACGCGGTTTCGCCTGGGCCGGAGACAACACGGTGCGCGCCGTCCACACCAGCCTGGACTTCGGCGCCACCTGGCAGGAGATGCAGCTCTCGCCGCCGCCCAACCGCCATGCCTGGCAGCGCTGGCAGGGCCGGGTGGCGCTGCCTTCCGACGGCTATTTCGAGGTCTGGTACCGCGCCACCGACGACCAGGGCCGGATGCAGCCGCACGCCCCCGCCAATTGGAATCCGCAGGGCTATGGCGGCAACGCGCTCAGCCGCATCGCGGTGCTGGTGGGCTGATGCGGCTCCGCCTTGCCCCGCTGCTGGTGAGCCTGCTGGTACTGACCTGGCTGGTGCTGTTCGGCCAGAAGGCCGGGCTGTGGATGCAGCCCGAGACCCGCACACCGCTGCCGCCCACCCCGGCGGCGCTGGAAACCCGGCGCCTGGTTGCCCAGGCGGCGGCGCAGGAAGCCGCCCGGCAGGCCGAGGCCGAGCGCCTGGCCGCGGTGCAGCAGCCCGCGGAGACACCCGATGTGCTGCCGCCCGGCGAGGCGCAGGAGGAGGTGTTCCACACCTGCACCGCCTGCCACAGCACCGGGATCATCCGGCGCACCCGGCTTTCCCGCGAACGCTGGGACGAGCTGATGGACTGGATGGTGGAGCGCCACGGCATGAACCCGATGGAGCCCGACCAGCGCCGCCGCGTTGTGGATTACCTTGCCGAGCACTTCCCGCCCCAGCGCGGCGGGGCGCGTGGCCGCAACCCCTTCCTGCCGGAGTAGCCCATGGCCGCACCCCGCATCCTGGCCCTTGCCCTCCTGCTGAGCGTGCCCGCCCTGGCCGACCCGCTGGTGCCCTTCGAGGTGGCGGATGGCGCCATCGCCCGTCCGCTCACCAACACGCCCGGTGACGCCGCGCGCGGCCGCGCGCTGGTGCAGAACCGCGCCAAGGGCAACTGCATCACCTGCCACGAGCTGCCGCTGAACGCCGATTTCATGGGCAATCTCGGCCCGCCCCTGGCCGGGGTGGCCAGCCGGCTGGAGCCGGGCGAGCTGCGCCTGCGGATCGTGGACAGCAAGCGCATCAACCCCGAGAGCAACATGCCCTCCTACTACCGGGTGGAGGGATTGACCGCCGTGCGCCGGGATTTCCTCGGCAAGCCGATACTGGAAGCGCAGGAGGTGGAGGATGTCCTCGCCTATCTGCTGACCTTGAAGGAGCCCTGAGATGCGTACCGAAAGCCTCGGCCGGCGGGGAGCGCTTCGCTTCGGCGCCGGCGCCCTGCTGGTTACCGTCCTTGCCCGGCCGGCGGCGGCGCAGATGCAGCCGGCCACCGAGGAAGCCGTGAAGAAGGTGACCGGCGGCAAGGAAGCCCGTGAGGGCCGCGTGACGCTGCGCCTGCCGCCGATCGCCGAGAACGGCAACACCGTACCCCTGACCGTGACGGTGGACAGCCCGATGACCGCGGCGGACCATGTGAAGGCGGTGACCATCATCGCCGACAAGAACCCGACTCCGGATGTCGGCACCTTCCACTTCACCCCGGCCTGCGGCCGCGCCCAGGCGGATACCCGCATGCGGCTGGGCACCACCCAGGACGTGATCGCGGTGGCGGAGATGAGCGACGGCAGCTTCTGGACGACCCGGGCCGAGGTGAAGGTCACCATCGGCGGCTGCGGCGGTTGAGGAGAGACGACGATGGCAGCCCCTATCGGACAGCCCCGCGTGCGCCTGCCGGCCAGCGCCAAGGCCGGCGAGATCATCGAGATCCGCACCCTGATCTCGCACATCATGGAAACCGGCCAGCGGCGCGACGCCGAGGGCAAGGTCATCCCGCGCGACATCATCAAGCGCTTCGAGGCGAAGTTCGACGGCCAACTGGTCTTCGCCATGGACCTGGCCTCGGCGATCTCGGCCAACCCCTACATCGCCTTCCCCTTCAAGGTGGAGAAGCCCGGCCGGTTCGAGTTCACCTGGACCAACGAGGCGAATGAGACGAAGCAGTCCACCGCCGAGCTGAAGGTGGCATGAGCATGCGGCCGCGCCTGCGCCTCGCCGGCGTCCTCGTCGCCTCGGGCGTGGCCGGCCTGGCCGCGCTCGCCCAGCAGGCGCCGCAGCGTGCCATCCCCGACCCCATGTCGGGCCGGCACTTCGCCACGCCGGAGACGCTGGCCATCCAGGATGACGACTTCCAGAACCCCGCCATGCTGTGGGTGGAGGAAGGCGAGCAGGCCTGGAACACCGTGGAAGGCGCCGCCGGCAAGTCTTGCGCCAGTTGCCACAACGACGCCACCCAGACCATGCGCGGCGTGCGCGCCCGCTACCCGGCCTGGGACGCCCGCCGCAACCGGCTGATGACGCTGGAGCAGCGGGTGAACAACTGCCGCACGGAGCATATGCAGGCCCCGGCCCATGCCATCGACAGCCGGCCGCTGAACGCGATGACATCCTATATCGGCCTGCAATCGCGCGGCATGCCGGTGAATGTGGACATCTCCGGCCCCGCCCGCGCCGCCTTCGATGCCGGCGAGCACTTCTACAATACGCGGCGCGGCCAGTTGGACATGCGCTGCGGCAGTTGCCACGAGGACAATTACGGCAAGCAGTTGCGCGCCGACCTGCTCAGCCAGGGGATGAGCAACGGCTTCCCCACCTACCGGCTGAAGGAACAGCGCGTCATCAGCCTGCAATACCGCCTGCAGGGCTGCGTCAACGACGTGCGCGGCCAAGCGCCGGCGATGGGCGGCGAGGAGTTCACCAACCTCGAATTCTATCTCGCATGGCGGGCGCAGGGCCTGCCGGTGGAAACGCCTTCGGTACGTCGCTAGGCCGTGGCGGTGCGGAAAGACGCACCGACCACGGCCTGGCCTGCTGTTCTGTCGCGTGACCCACGCTTTCCGGCGATTGCGCCATAGCGGAGGAACCCATGCTCACCCGCCGAGATCTGCTGACCGCCGGCGCAGCCCTGGCACTGGCGGGTGGGCCCGCGCGTGCCCAGGGCGATGCGGCCGCGCGCCCGACCCAGGCCGAATTGCTGGCCTTCCGCCCGCTGGGCCAGGTCACGCTGGTGCATGTCACGGACCTGCACGCCCAGATGGTGCCGATGCATTTCCGCGAGGCCGGCACCAACCTGGGCGTCGGCGAGGCGCGCGGCCAAGTGCCGCACCTGACCGGGGAGGCGCTGCTCGCCCGCTACAGGCTCGCGCGCGGCTCGGCCATGGCGCATGCGCTGGCGGAAACCGACTTCGTCACCCTGGCGCGCCGCTACGGCCCGATGGGCGGGGTGGACCGCATCGTCACGCTGATCAAGGCCATCCGCGCCGAACGCCCGGGCAATACCCTGGTGCTGGATGGCGGCGACACGCTGCAGGGAAGCTGGACCAGCCTGCAGACCCGTGGTGCCGACATGGTGGAGGTGCTGCGGGCCTTCACCGCCGAAGCCACCACCGGCCACTGGGAATTCACCTACGGCACCGACCGGGTGAAGGAACTGGTGGCTTCGATGCCCTGCCCCTTCCTGGCCGGCAATGTCCAGGACAACGAATGGAATGAGGACGTCTTTGAGCACACGAAATTCTTCGACCGCGGCGGGGTGAAGGTGGCCGTCATCGGCCAGGCCTTTCCCTACACCCCGGTGGCCAACCCGCGCTGGATGATCCCGGACTGGTCCTTCGGCATCAAGGAGGACAAGGTCCGCGAACGGGTGGAGGCCGCCCGTGCCGATGGCGCGCAGCTCGTGGTGCTGCTCAGCCACAACGGCTTCGACGTGGACCGCAAGCTGGCGGCGCGCGTGCCGGGCATAGACGTGATCCTGACCGGGCATACCCATGACGCGCTGCCCGAGCCGCTGCGGGTCGGCAACACGCTGCTGGTCGCCAGCGGCTGCCATGGCAAATTCGTCTCGCGGCTCGACCTCGATGTGCGGGGCGGCAGGGTGGCGGATTTCCGCCATGCGCTGATCCCGGTCTTCGCCGACAGCATCGCGCCGGACGCCGAAGCCGCCGCCATGGTGGCCCGCCTGCGCGCGCCCTATGCGCAGGACCTGGCGCGGGTGGCCGGCCACACGGAAACCCTGCTGACCCGGCGCGGCAACATCAACGGCACCATGGACGACCTGATCTGCGCCGCGCTGCTGGCCGAACGGGATGCCGAGATCGCGCTCTCGCCCGGCTTCCGCTGGGGCTACACGCTGCTGCCGGGCAGCGACATCACCGCCGAGGATGTCTGGGCGCACACCGCCATCACCTACCCCGCGGCCTACCGCAACGAGATGACCGGCGAGCAGCTCAAGGCGGTGCTGGAGGACGTGGCCGACAACCTGTTCAACCCCGACCCCTACTACCAGCAGGGCGGCGACATGGTGCGCACCGGCGGCCTTTCCTGGACCTTCGACATCAACGGGCCGGCGGGCCGGCGGGTGCAGGACCTCACCCTGCTCCGCACCGGCCAGCCCATCGAGGCCGCGCGCCGCTACAGCGTCGCGGGCTGGGCCAGCGTGAACCAGGGCACCGAAGGCCCGCCGGTATGGGACCTGGTGATGCGCCACCTCTCGCACGGGCCGGTGCGGCTGCAGCCCAACCGCGACATCCGCCTGAAGGACGCCTGAGGCATGGCGCCCGGCTATGCCGGCGCGGTGCTGGCCGGGATGCTTTCCTTCCTCGCGCCCTGCGTGCTGCCGCTGGTGATCCCCTATCTGGGCTTCCTCGGCGGCGTCACCCTGCGGGCGATGCCGGAGGGCGGGCATGAGGCGGTGGTGCCGGACCGCCGCCGGGTGATGCTCGCGGCCTTCGCCTTCGTGCTGGGATTCGCGGCCGTCTTCACCCTGATGGGCGCGACCGCCAGCGCGCTCTCCACCCTGTTCGCCGAGCATTTCGAGACGCTGACGCTGATTGCCGGCGCGGTGCTGGTCCTGTTCGGCCTGCATCTGGGCGGCATACTGAATATCGGCCTGCTGAACCGCGAGGCCCGCTTCCGCCCGCAGGCAAAGCCCGTGGGGCCGCTGGGCGCCTTCGTGGTGGGGCTGGCCTTTGCCTTCGGCTGGACGCCCTGCGTGGGGCCGGTGCTGGCCGCCATCCTGACCCTTGCCGCCACCGAGCAGAGCGTGGCGCGGGGCGCCGCGCTGCTCTTCGCCTATGCGCTGGGCATCGGCATACCCTTCCTGCTGGCGGCGGGTTTCGTCACGCCCTTCCTCGGCTTCGCCGCGCGGTTCCGCCGCCATCTGCGGGTTGTCGAGCTGATCTCGGCCGGATTGCTGATCCTGACGGGGGTGCTGCTGATGACCGGGCACTTCCAGGATATCGGCGCCTGGATGCTGGAGACCTGGCCGGCGCTGGGGCGCCTGGGTTAACCGCCGGGATCAACAGAGGACAGGCAGGCGCTCGCCTGTCGCGCGATGACCCCCTGCCCTGTTCCTCCGCCGGGACCAGGGCGCAACACCAGTTGGTGCGCGCCCCGCCGCCGCGCTTGAACCGCCTCCCGGCCAGGCGCCACGCTGGCGTCAAGGATGATCGGGGAGGACGACCAATGCTCACCCGCCGCAGCTTCGGCGCCGGCCTCACCATGGCCGCCGCGCCGCTCCTCGCCCGCGCCCAGGCCGTGCCACCCTGGCCCCAGGCGGAGCGCGCGGTCGAGGTGGTCGTCCTTGCCCCGGCCGGCGGGCCGGTGGATGCGATGACCCGGCTGATGATGCCCTTCGTGGCGGAGCGCATCCCGGGCCTGCGCCCGGTGATCACCAACCGCGCCGGCGCCGGCGGGCAGATCGGCCTGGAGGCCACCTTCAACGCCGTGCCGGACGGCTACACCCTGGGCGCCACGACCATCCCGGCGCAGATGGCCATCCCGCTCGAACGCCCGACCCGCTTCCGGGCGATGGACTTCACCTTCATCGCCAATATCGTGGAGGACCCGAACGCCTTCTATGTCCATGCGGACAGTCCCTTCCGCAGCCTCGCCGACCTCATCGAGCGCGCCCGCGCCGCCCCGGGCACGATAAGCTGCGCCACCACCGGGGTCGGCTCGGACGACCATCTCTTCCTGCTGGCCTTCGAGGCGGCGGCACGCATCCCGCCACTGACCCATGTGCCCTTCAGCGGCAATGCGCCGCTGTTCTCCCAGCTTCTCGGCGGGCATCTCGAACTCGCGGCGGTGAACATCAACGACGCGATCACGCTGAAGCGCGAGGGCAAGGTGCGGGCGCTTGCCACCGCGGCAGCCGAACGCAGCCGCTTCGCCCCCGATGTGCCGACCCTGCGCGAACTCGGCTTCGACATCGTCACCGGTGCCTCACGTGGCATCCTGGGCCCGCCCGGCATGCCCCCGGCGATCGTCGCCAGGCTGGAGGAGGCCTTCCGCGCGGCACTGGCCGATCCACGCTTCCTGGCCGAGGCGGAGCGTCAATTCCTCCCCCTGCGGCCGCTGATCGGCGCCGACTACCGGCGCATGGCGCAGGGCGTGGACGAGATGGTGCACGCCCTGTGGCAGGAGCGCCCCTGGCGCGACCGCTGAAGGGGCGCGGCCCGGTCCCGGGCCGACCCCCAGGGACAAGGCGGCACCGGATGCGGGGCGGCCGGTGCCCGTGGTGCCGCCATGACCGGTCGCCTTCCCGGCGCGGAGCCACAGGCACCGGCACGGCAAGCGGCCAGGCCCGGGGCCGGATGGCTGAGGCCCCGGAGCCCATGTC
>JAEWCI010000249.1 GCA_023390705.1 Pseudomonadota bacterium | reverse complement strand
CGCCAGGCATGTCCAGCGGGTGGAACGCGCCGCGCCCCTGCGCGGCCGCCTGGCGGTCAGCCGTGACAGCCGCGCTGCCTATGCCACCAGCGGCTGCACCCGCGACCGCCATGGCAAGTGCCGCGGGGCGCAGCTGCAGCGCGCCTCGATGAGCTGGACCCAGGGCCTGCCGCCGGCCGCCAATGTCCAGGCGCATGATTGCCCGGGCGGGACCATGGCCACGTTGGCGCGCGGCCATGACGACATCGTTCGCTGCGTGCCGCTGTAACCGCGGCCGGTCATCCCACCCCGGGGGCGTGCCGCCCCCCGCCATTGTCCTGACCCGGGGAGGGCTGCGGGCCGCCGGGTCGGACCCTGCCCCGTTTCGGTGCCTTGTCCGCCGGACCGGGCGGGGGTAGGAAGCGCCCGCCCGTTTCCTGGCCCTGCCACCCACTCCTGCGAACAAAGGCACGCGCAATGGCCCGCAAGAAGATCGCGCTGATCGGCGCCGGCAATATCGGCGGCACCCTCGCCCACCTCATCGGCCTGAAGGAGCTGGGTGACGTCGTCCTGTTCGACGTGTTCCCCGGCGTCGCCGCGGGCAAGGCGCTGGACATCATGCAGTCCGGCCCGGTTGACGGCTTCGACAGCAACATGGCCGGCACCGGCGACTATGCCGCCATCGCCGGCGCCGATGTGGTGATCGTCACCGCCGGCTTCCCGCGCATGCCGGGCATGAGCCGCGACGCCCTGCTGACCAAGAATGCCGGCGTCATCGCCCAGGTGGCCGAGGGCATCAAGACCCACTGCCCCAACGCCTTCGTCATCGTCATCACCAACCCGCTCGACGTCATGGTGTGGGTGATGCAGCAGAAGTCCGGCCTGCCGCCGGAGCGCGTGGTGGGCATGGCCGGCGTGCTGGACAGCAGCCGCTTCCGCCTGTTCCTGGCGCAGGAATTCGGCGTCTCGGTCGAGGACGTGACCGCCTTCGTGCTGGGCGGCCATGGCGACACCATGGTGCCGCTGACCCGCTACTCCACCGTTGCCGGCATCCCGGTGCCCGACCTCATCAAGATGGGCTGGACGACGCAGGAGCGGATCGACGCCATCGTGGACCGCACCGCCAATGGCGGCGGCGAGATCGTGAAGCTGCTGGAGAAGGGCAGCGCCTTCTACGCCCCGGCCGCGTCTGCCATCGCCATGGCCGAGAGCTACCTGCTGGACAAGAAGCGGGTGCTGCCGACCGCCGTGCTGCTGAACGGCGAATACGGCCAGAAGGGCTTCTATGTCGGCGTGCCGGTGGTCATCGGCGGCAAGGGCGTGGAGCGGATCGTCGAGGTCCAGTTCACCCCGGAGGAGAAGGCCGCCTTCGACAAGTCCTGCGACGCGGTGAAGAAGCTGATCGAGGATTTCAAGAAGCTGGGCGTCTGAGTATTTCGGGTGGCGGTCGGGGCATCGGCCCCGGCCGCGCTGCCCCGGGCCTGGCCCGGCAAGAACAAGAAGTTGATGAGCCCGGTAAGGGTCGCCACGTCCAGGCTTCATGATCGGCCAGGCCGCCGCCCGCCCGGACCCGGTGGTCCGGCGCCGGCGTTCCGAGACGAAGGGTGAGCGGATGAACATCCACGAATACCAGGCGAAGGAGCTGCTGCGCCGTTATGGCGTCGCGGTGCTCGACGGCCATGTGGCCTGGACCCCGGAAGAGGCGGCCGCCGCCGCCGGCAAGCTGCCCGGCCCGGTCTATGTGGTGAAGAGTCAGATCCATGCCGGCGGCCGCGGTGCCGGCCGCTTCAAGGACGACCCCAACGGCAAGGGCGGCGTCCGCCTGGCGAAGTCGGCCGAGGAGGTGAAGGCCGCCGCCGCGGCGATGATCGGCCACACCCTTGTCACCAAGCAGACCGGCGAGCAGGGCAAGACCGTCTCCCGCGTCTATGTCGAGGCCGGCTGCGACATCAAGCGGGAGCTGTACCTGGGCCTGCTGGTGGACCGCGCCACCTCCCGCCTCACCATCATGGCCTCCACCGAAGGCGGGATGGAGATCGAGGAGGTCGCGGAGAAGCACCCGGAGAAGATCCTGAAGGTCGCCATCGACCCGGCTTCCGGCATTTCCGCCTTCCATGCCCGCAAGCTGGCCTTCGGCCTGGGCCTTGAAGGCAGGCAGGTGGCCAGCTTCACCCAATTCGCCACCGCCCTCTACCGCGCCTTCCTTGAGCTCGACTGCGCCATCGTCGAGATCAACCCGCTGGTGGTCACCGGCGGCGGCGAGATCGTGGCGCTGGATGCCAAGATCTCCTTCGACGACAACGCCCTGTTCCGCCACAAGGATCTGGAGGCGCTGCGCGACGAGTCCGAGATGGACCCGAAGGAGCTGGAGGCCACGAAGCACGACCTGAACTACGTCGCGCTGGATGGCGAGATCGGCTGCATGGTGAACGGCGCGGGCCTCGCCATGGCGACCATGGACATCATCAAGCTCTACGGTTCCTCGCCCGCGAACTTCCTGGATGTCGGCGGCACCGCGAATGCGGCGCGGGTGACGGAAGCCTTCCGCATCATCACCTCCGACCCCAATGTGAAGGCCATCCTGGTCAACATCTTCGGCGGCATCGCCAAGTGCGACATGATCGCCACGGGCGTCGTCGAGGCTGCCAAGAACCTGACGCTCAGGGTGCCCCTGGTCGTGCGGCTCGAAGGCACGAATGTGGATCTGGGCAAGAAGATCCTGGCCGAAAGCGGCCTTGCCATCATCCCCGCCGACAACCTGGCCGACGCCGCCCAGAAGGTGGTCGCGGCCGTGCAGGCCGCACAAGGCGGCGCCGCCGCGGTGAAGGGAGCCTGAGCCATGGCGATCCTCGTTGACGAGAATACCCGGGTGATGACCCAGGGCTTCACCGGCGCCCAGGGCACCTTCCATGCCGAGCAGGGCATCGCCTATGGTAGCAAGTACGTGGGCGGCGTGACGCCGGGCAAGGGCGGCACCACCCATATCGGCCTGCCGGTCTTCGACACCGTGGCCGAATGCGCCGGGAAGACCGGGGCGAACGCTTCCGTCATCTACGTGCCGCCGCCCTTCGCGGCGGACGCGATCCTGGAAGCGATCGACGCCGAGATCCCGCTCATCATCTGCATCACCGAAGGCATCCCGGTGCTGGACATGGTGAAGGTGAAGCGGGCGCTCAGCGGCTCGAAGTCGCGGCTGATCGGGCCGAACTGCCCGGGGGTCATCACGCCGGAAGCCTGCAAGATCGGCATCATGCCGGGGCACATCCACCGCCGCGGCTCGGTCGGCATCGTCTCCCGTTCCGGCACCCTGACCTATGAGGCGGTGGCGCAGACGACGGCGGCCGGGCTCGGTCAGTCCACCTGCGTGGGTATCGGCGGCGACCCGGTGAAGGGCACCGACTTCGTCGAGGTGCTGGAGATGTTCCTGCGCGACGACGAGACGAAGTCCATCGTCATGATCGGCGAGATCGGTGGCCAGTCCGAAGTGGAAGCGGCGGAATTCCTGGCGCGCGAGAACAAGGGCCGCAAGCCCGTGGTCGGCTTCATCGCCGGCGCCACCGCGCCCCCCGGCCGCCGCATGGGCCATGCCGGCGCGGTGATTTCCGGCGGCAAGGACACGGCGGCAGCGAAGATGGAAGCGATGAAGGCCGCCGGCATCCATGTGGCGGACAGCCCGGCCGCGCTGGGCTCCACCATGGTGAAGGCGCTCAAGGGTTAGGCCCAGTGCCAAGGCGGGGCCGGTGGCTGGCCGGTTCCGCCCACTGCCGGCGTGATGCCGGCTGTGGCCCGCAGGCCGGCCCAAACAGGGGAAATGCCCGCACGGGAGGCGGCAAACCCGCAAGGGTTTCGGCCGTTATTCTGCCGCATCCTGGCCGCACACTCTATGTTGTTAATCGCCGCCGTCTTCCCATGTGAAGGCGGCGCGCGGTTCGCGTGCGTCCAGCGCAAACAGACCTGACCGACGCAGCCGGCCCAGCCGGCCGGCACGGAGAGAAGACATGGCCGGAGTGGACATCCTTGCGACCGTGATGACGGGGGCCAACGCCGCCTTCCTTGCGGATCTCTATGCCCGCTGGGTGGAAAAGCCCGAAAGCGTGGACCCTTCCTTCGCCGAGCTCTTCGCCGCGCTGAACGACGATGCCCGGGCCGTGCTGACCGATGCGCTGGGTGCTTCCTGGGCGCCACGGCCGCGCGGCGGCTTCGCGCCGGAACCGGAGGCCCCGCCCGCTCGCCGCGGCGACAAGGCGGCCGCGAAGGGAGCGGCGCCCGAGGAGGTCCGCCGGGCGGTGCTGGATTCCATCCGCGCCCTGATGCTGATCCGCAGCTACCGCGTGCGCGGCCATCTGGAAGCCCAGCTCGACCCGCTCGGCCTGCAGCAGATCAAGCCGCATGCCGAGCTGGACCCGGCCTATTGGGGCTTCACCGAGGCCGACATGGACCGGCCGATCTTCATCGACCGGGTGCTCGGGTTGGACAACCCCACCCTGCGCCAGATCATGCAGGTCCTGCGCGCCACCTATTGCGGGCCGATCGGCGTCGAGTTCATGCACATCCAGGACCCGGACCAGAAATCCTGGATCCAGCGCCGGATCGAAGGCGCCCCCTGGGTGAACGCCTTCGACAGGGAGGGCAAGCGCGCCATCCTCCAGCACCTGACCGAGGCCGAGGGCTTCGAGGCCTTCTGCGCCCGCAAGTATCCGGGCACCAAGCGCTTCGGCCTGGAAGGCGGCGAAAGCACCATCCCGGCGCTGGAGGAGGTGATAGAGACCTGCGCGAAGGCGGGCGTGAACGAGATCGCCATCGGCATGGCGCATCGCGGCCGGCTGAACGTGCTGGTGAATGTGGTGAAGAAGCCCTTCGCCCAGGTCTTCAGCGAGTTCAAGGGCGTCGCCGCGCATCCGGACGATGTCCAGGGCTCGGGCGACGTGAAATACCATCTCGGCACCTCGGCGGATGTCGAGATCGCCGGGCGGATGGTGCATCTCTCGCTGCAGCCCAACCCCTCGCACCTGGAAGCGGTCAATCCTGTGGTGATCGGCAAGGTGCGGGCGCGGCAGGACATGGCGGGGGACACCAAGACGCGGCGCAGCGTCATGGGCATCCTGCTGCATGGCGACGCAGCCTTTGCCGGCCAGGGCCTGGTCTATGAGACGATGGCGATGAGCCAGCTCATCGGCTACCGCACCGGCGGCACCATCCACATCGTCACCAACAACCAGATCGGCTTCACCACCGTGCCGGCGCATGCCTATTCCGGGCTGTACTGCACGGACATCGCCAAGGCGGTGCAGGCGCCCATCCTGCACGTGAACGGCGATAACGTGGAAGCGGTGGTTTTCGCGGCGCGGCTCTGCGCGGAATTCCGCCAGGAATTCGCCACCGATGTGGTGCTGGACATCGTCTGCTACCGCCGCCACGGCCACAACGAGGGCGACGAGCCGGCCTTCACCCAGCCCATCATGTACAACCGCATCCGTGAGATGCGCACCACCCGCACCCTCTATGCGGAGCGGCTGGCGGCCGAAGGCAGCGTGCCGGCCGAGGAAAGCCAGGCCATGCTGGACGCCTTCAATGCCCAGATGGAAGCCGCCTTCCAGGCATCGCAGAGCTTCAAGCCGAACAAGGCGGACTGGCTGGAAGGGCATTGGTCCGGGCTGAAGGCGATCGGCGCCGATGACGAGGTGGAGCAGTTGCACGCCACCGCCGTGCCGCTGGACACCTTGCGGGAGGTCGGCCAGGCCCTGGCCCGGGTGCCGGAAGGCTTCGCCGTCAACCCGAAGATCGCCCGCCAGCTTGAAGCCAAGAAGCAGGCGATCGACAGCGGCGAGGGTATCGACTGGGCGACCGGCGAGGCGCTGGCCTTCGGCACCCTGCTGCTGGACGGCCACCGCGTGCGGCTTTCCGGCGAGGACGTGCAGCGCGGCACCTTCAGCCACCGCCATTGCGTGCTGGTGGACCAGACCAACCAGGCGGAATATGCGCCGCTGAACAACATCCGCGCCGGCCAGGCGAAATTCGAGGCGTTCAACTCCCTGCTTTCGGAGATGGGCGTGCTCGGCCTGGAATACGGCTATTCGCTGGCGGACCCGCACACGCTGGTGCTGTGGGAAGCGCAGTTCGGCGACTTCGCCAACGGCGCGCAGGTCATCATCGACCAGTTCATCGCCAGCGCCGAGACCAAGTGGCTGCGCATGTCCGGCCTGGTGATGCTGCTGCCGCACGGCTACGAGGGCCAGGGGCCGGAGCACAGCAGCGCGCGGCCGGAGCGCTACCTGCAGCTTTGCGCCGAGCGCAACATGCGCGTCTGCAACATCACCACTCCGGCCAACTACTTCCATGCGCTGCGCCGTCAGCTGAAGGCGAATTACCGCAAGCCGCTGGTGCTGTTCACGCCCAAGTCGCTGCTGCGGCACAAGCTGGCGGTCAGCAGCCTGGCGGAATTCGGCCCGGACAGCGGCTTCCGCTACCTCATCCCGGAAGTGGATGCGCTGGTGCCGGAGGAACAGGTCAGGCGCGTCGTGCTCTGCACCGGCAAGGTCTATTACGACCTGCTGCAGCAGCGCCGCGACAGCAAGGTGCAGGACGTCGCCATCCTGCGGCTGGAGCAGCTCTATCCCTTCCCGGCCAACAGCTTCGCCCGCGCCCTGGCGCCCTACAGGAATGCCGAGGTGGTGTGGTGCCAGGAGGAGCCCGAGAACATGGGCTACTGGGCCTTCCTGGACCGGCGTATCGAGAAGGCGCTGGCCGGGCTCGACATCAAGGCGAAGCGGCCGGTCTATGCCGCCCGCACGGAAGCGGGGGGGCCGGCCCCCCCCCCCGCC
>JAEWCI010000171.1 GCA_023390705.1 Pseudomonadota bacterium | reverse complement strand
GTGCGACACCGGGCCGCGCGGCAGGCACCCATCGCCCCGCCGGCACAGCACCAGCATCACTGACGCGGCAATCCCGCCTACCGCGGGCTGCCCGGCTTCGCCTCGAAGCGATAGGGCGCGGCGCTGGTTTCCATCGGATCCAGCGCCAGCCGGTGTTCCAGGGGCGGGAAGGCGCGGCTGCGGCATTCGGTGCGGTCGCACAGCCGGCAGGAAAGGCCGATGCCTACCGCGGCACGCTCCAGGTCCAGGCCATCGCCATAGACCACTTCCCCGGCGCGGCTGATGTCGCAGCCCATCGCCACCACATGCACCGGCGCCGGTTCCCCCCAATGCGCCGCCTTGCCCTGCACGGTGCGCGCGAAGCACAGGAAGCTGGCGCCGTCCGGCAACTGCGCCAGTTGCACCCGCACCGTGCCGGGCGTGGCGAAGGCGTGGTGCACGATCCATTTCGGGCAACTGCCGCCGAACCGCGCGAAGGGGAAGCCGGCGGCGGAAAAGCGCTTGTCCACATTGCCCGCCGGATCGGCACGCAGGAAGAAGAAGGGCACGCCGCGCGCGCCTTCGCGCTGCAAGGTCGCCAGCCGGTGGCAGGCCTGTTCGAAGCTCACCCCGAAGCGGCCGGCCAGCGCCTCCACATCGTGGCGCAGTTCCTGCGCCGCATGGAGGCAGGCGTCGTACGGCATCAGCAGTGCGCCGGCGGCATAGTTCAGCAGCCCGATGCGGATCAGCGCCGCGGCTTCGGGGGAGGATGGCTCGAAGCCGGCCATCGTTGCCTCCACCGCGTCCCGCGCTTCCAGCAGCATGAGTTGGAAGGCCATGTGGAAGCCACGGCTTTCGCGTGGCAGTTCCTCCGAAAGGTGCAGCCGGCGCGCCGCCGGGTCGTAGCGGCGCAGCGCCCCGGGCAGCGGGCCGACGGCCACCGCTACCTGGTGCCGGCGGCGCAGGCGTTCGGCGACCAGGTGGTTGGTTTCCGAAGGCGCGGCGTGCAATTCGGCGCCGATGCTTTCGGCAATCGCCTCCAGCGCCGGGAAATGGTTGGCGCGGTCGTGGAAGAAGTCGCGCGCTTCCTCGGTGGGCAGCAGGATGCGGCGGCCGGTCGGCAGGGCGATGCCGCCGGAATCCTCGCGCGCCACGCGCCAGGCGCGATACAGGGCCAGCATCGCCCTTGCCGCGTTCGGCGCGCCGCCGGCCAGTTGCGCCACCTCGGCCTCGGGCACCGTGTCCAGCCCCAGCAACGGGTCC
Source organism: Pseudomonadota bacterium (assembly GCA_023390705.1). Classification (GTDB taxonomy): domain Bacteria; phylum Pseudomonadota; class Alphaproteobacteria; order Acetobacterales; family Acetobacteraceae; genus JAEWCI01. The sequence goes on along the minus strand of JAEWCI010000171.1, from coordinate 6,576 downwards.
GACAGCACCTCCCGCAGCCCGGTTTCCAGGGTGCGTTCGCGCTGGCCCGAAAGCGCCGCCAGATCAACCTGCAGCACTTCCGTCAGCTTGATGAGCAGGGAGGCGGTGACCGCGCGCTGGTCGTGTTCGATCAGGTTCAGGTAGCTGGCCGAAATGCCGAGGCGCGCCGCCAGGGCCTGCTGCGCCAGCCCTTTTTCCTGCCGTAGCCGCCGTACCGTCCGGCCGATCAGCGCCCGTGCCATTTTTACTGCCTTTACGGAATTCGAGGGGTGTCCGTGAAAAACACCACTGTTTTGCCGCGGTGCAGCAAGAATATGGATCGAACTTCGGCGGCGCAATGTGAATTATTCACCCGGACGCCAACCCGGAGAAGCATCATGCGCCCCACCACCACGCCCACCCGTGCCCCTGATGGCAGTTTCGGCGGCTACACGCCCGAGCCCGGCCGCTTCGAGGGCATCCGCCGCGACTACGGCCCCGAGGAGGTCGCCCGCCTGGCCGGCAGCTTCCGGGTGGAACACACCCTGGCCCGCCGCGGCGCCGAGCGGCTGTGGAACCTGCTGAAGACCGAGCCCTTCGTGAACACCCTTGGCGCGCTGACCGGCATGCAGGCGCTGCAGCAGGTGAAGGCCGGGCTGAAGGCCATCTACCTCTCCGGCTGGCAGGTCGCGGCGGATGCCAACAGCGCCGCCACCATGTATCCGGACCAGTCGCTCTACCCCGTGGACAGCGTCCCCACCGTGGTCCGGCGCATCAACAACGCCCTGCGCCGCGCCGACCAGATCGCCACGCTGGAGCGGATGGAAGGCAAGGCCGAGGACCGCACCCACTACATGGCGCCCATCGTCGCCGATGCCGAGGCCGGCTTCGGCGGCGCGCTGAACGCCTATGAACTGATGCGGGCGATGATCGAGGCCGGCGCCGCCGGCGTGCATTTCGAGGATCAGCTTGCTTCCGAGAAGAAGTGCGGCCATCTCGGCGGCAAGGTGCTGGTGCCGATCAGCCAGCATATCCGCACCCTGAACGCCGCCCGCCTGGCCGCGGATGTGGAGGGCGTGCCGACCGTGCTGCTCTGCCGCACCGATGCCGAGAGCGCCCAGTTGCTGACCGCCGATGTGGATGAGCGCGACCGCCCCTTCATCGGCAACGACCGCACGCCGGAAGGCTTCTTCCGCATCAGGCCTGGCTGCGGCAAGCAATACGCCATCGCCCGCAGCCTGGCCTATGCGCCCTATGCCGACCTGCTGTGGTGGGAAACCTCCGACCCCGACCTGCAGGATGCGCGCGACTTCGCGGAAGCCATCCACCGCGAATTCCCGGGCAAGATGCTGGCCTACAACTGCTCGCCCAGCTTCAACTGGCAGCGCAAGATGGGCGTCGAGGCCGCGGCGAAGTTCCAGCGCGAACTGGGCGCCATGGGCTACAAGTTCCAGTTCGTCACCCTGGCCGGCTTCCACAGCCTGAACCTTTCCATGTTCAAGCTGGCCCGCGGCTACAAGGACCGCGGCATGGGCGCCTATTCCGAACTGCAGCAGGCCGAATTCGCGGCGGAAAGCGAAGGCTTCACCGCGGTGCGCCACCAGCGCGAGGTCGGTGTGGGCTATTTCGATGCGGTGGCGATGGCGGCCAGCGGCGGCCAGGCCAGCACTACCGCTCTGGCGACCAGCACCGAGGCGGCGCAGTTCCACGACCACGACAAGCCGGCGGTCGCCGCCGAGTAGGGCGTCTTCCACCCCGCGCCGCGAGGCGCGGGGTGGCTCAGGCCAAATCCCAGGAAAGGATCGAGCTATGTCCGAACGCGATCATGACGACGGCCTGGTGCACAACCATGACTGGGCCCACGCGCAGCCGATGCCGCGCCAGGCGGCGCCGCTGGTGCATCGCCCGGAAGAGTCCGGGCATGATGACGGCCTGGTGCACGAGCATGGCTGGGCCAGCGCCGAACGCAGCCGGATGGCGCAGCCGAACTGATCCTGATGACCGCCGGAAGACCCGGGTGCCGCCATCATGGTCATGGCGGCCACGGCCCCCGGCCTTCCCAGGCAGGCTGCTTCAGGGCTCCAGCCGGACCCCGGTGCGCTGCACCACGCCGCGGAATTTCTCCACCTCCCGCACCAGGAAGGCGCGGGCATCGGCCGGGCTGTTGGGCTGCGACCAGGCATCCACCCCCGCCGTCAGCAGCCGCTGCCGCAGCGCCGGCTCCGCGAGGGCGCCGGACAGGGCCCGGTTGATCTGCGACTGCACCGCCGCAGGCATGCCGGGCGGGCCGAGCAGGATGTTCCAGGTGGTGATGTCGTATCCCGCCACGCCGCTCTCGGCCAGGGTTGGCACGTCCGGGAAGCTGGGGAAGCGGCGGTCGCCGGTGACGGCGATGCCGCGCACCAGGCCGTCGCGCACCTGTGCCGCGGCGGAAGCGAGCACGGCGATGCCGAATTGGCCCTGGCCCTGGTGGATGGCGGTCAGCATCTGCCCGCCGCTGCGATAGGGCACGTGCACGAAGCGGGTGCCGAGATCCAGCGCCAGCATCTCGGTGGCCAGGTGCAGGATGGTGCCGACGCCGGAGGTGGCATAGGTGAGGCTCTCGGGCGGGGCGGCGCGCAGGCGCTGCACCACCTCCTGCGCGGAGCGGGCCGGGAAGCTGTTGTTCACCACCAGGATCAGCGGCGCGGTGCCGATCACGCCGAGATGGCTGAAATCCTCCACCGGATTGTAGCGCGTGCCGCCCACCAGCGCATTCGGCGCAATGGCGTGGGAGGAGCTTTCGACGAGCATGATGACATGGCCGTCCGCCGGCTGGCGGCGCAACCAGTCGCTGGCCACCACCCCGCCGGCGCCCGGCCGGTTTTCCACAACCACCCGCGCGCCCTCGCCAAGCTGGGTCGCCAGCCGGTCCGCCAGGAGCCGGGCCGCGATGTCGGTGGATCCGCCGGGCGCATAGCCGGTGACCAGGGTGACGGGCTTCTCGGGGAAGGCCCGTGCCGCGCCGGCGGCAAGGAGCGCACAGAGCGCAAGGGCCAGGGTGGCAGCACGGCGTCGCATGGACGAGTCCCTGTATTGTCGTTGCGGTTACTGCGGCGGGGTGCGCCGCGGTATCGGCCCGGCCAAGCCGAGGTCGATGGCGGTGCGGTAGACCCGGGCGGCGAAGCCCGGGCTGCGGGGCAGGCTTTCCAGCCGCATCCGCGCCGCCGGCTCGGCCAGAATGCGCTCGATGGCCGGGGCGTCTTCCTCCGGCGCGGTAAGGCGCGGCAGCACCGGTCCGCGCTGCGGGCCGACGCCCAGCAGCAGGTGCTCGATCGCCTGGGAATCCAGCGGCACGATGGTGCCGCAGGTCATGGCGAATTCCTCGTCCGGCCAGATCAGCCGCGCGCCGAACAGCCCGCCCGGCGGGCGCTGGCCAAGGAAGCGGTCCATCAGCCAGAGCTGCTCGCCGCCCGGGAAGCGCTCTATCCGCGCGCCGCCTTCCGGGTGCGGGCCGAGCAGGCGGAAGATGCCGAATTCGGCGCGCAGCAATGCCTGCGCCACCTTACCCTCCGCGCTGCCCGGGGCCGGCGGTTCCGCCTTGAGCTGCCGGTCGAGGCCACGCTGGTGCTCTCCCACCGGGTCCAGCACGCCAAGGTCGAAGACCATGGCGAGCTGCACCTCATCGGCCGGTTCCACCGCCTTGCCGTTCCACAGCGAAAGAGTGCGCGCCTGTTGCGCCACGCTGGTCAGCGGGATGCGCTTCATCGCCGCGGTCAGGATGCGGCCGCGCGCCGCCGCATAGTCGCGGTAGCGTGCGGAAGCCGAGGCAGCGGTGCCGCTCACGCCCGGTTCGGCACCGTCACGCCCAGCTTGCGGGCGGTCTGCACGATGCTCTCCCAGGTATCTGGCTGCAGCGGCACGCCATTGGCGAGCCGGTCGGCGCGGCGCCGTGCCTCGGGCTCGCCGGGCGCCAGCACCTCGCCCCCGGCCTCAGCCGGGCGGCAGGATTTCACCCAGGCGACATAATTCTCGGCCGCCCGGATGAACTCCGCCTGAGTGCCGAAATGGCTGGGCGAGATGTAGATGGAGAGCATCCCATTGGCGATGCGGCCGCGCTTCTCGACGGGGCCGGAGGTGCCGCCGCCGGTGAAGGCGCCGGCCAGCAACTCGCACATGAAGGCGAGGCCGCTGCCCTTGTGCTCGCCGAAGGCACGGATGGCGCCGGCGCCCTTTTCCGAACTGCGCGGCCCGACGCGCTCATACTCGCCGTACAGCGTGTGCGGGTCGCCGGAGAGCCGGCCATCCGGTTCGATCAGCGCATCCGGCGGCAGCGGCTTGCCGCCGTTGGAAGCGACCAGCACCTTGCCTTCCGCGACCAGGGAAGTGGCGAAGTCCAGCACCACCGGCGGGTTGGTCGGCACGCCGATGGCGATGGGCGCGGTGGAGAAGCGGCGTTCCGTGCCGCCGAAGGGCGCCACCAGCACGGAGCCGGCGACATTGACGAAATGGATGGCGATCAGCCCATGCGCCAGCGCCTGTTCGGTATAGGCGCCGGTGCGGCCGATATGCCCGGCATTCTTCAGCGCCACCACGGCGACGCCATGCTGCTTCGCCCGTTCGATGCCGAAATCCGTGGCCTGCTCCGCTACGGTCTGGCCGAAGCCCCATTTGCCGTCCAGCAGCGCGAAGGCGCCGCCATCCATCACCACCTCGGCCTGCTGACCGGCGACGACATAGCCGGATTGCTGCCATTCCACGTAGCGCGGCACCCGTGCCACGCCGTGGCTGTCATGCCCGGCCAGGTTGGCGCCGAGCAGGTGGTGGCTGATGCGGTAGCCCTCCGCGGCGTCGCAGCCATTGGCCACGAAGATGTCGCGGACAAGGTTTTCCAGGGTCTCGGCGCCGATCAGCACCGGGGCGTTGCTGTCCATGCGTGCTTCCTAAAGCCGGGCGGGGCGGGCGAAAAGCCCCCCTTCTTGATCCCCTGGCCCCTCAGATGACCCTGCCGCTGTCGGGGTCGATCAGGTGCATGTTGTTCATGTCGGCCGCCAGCGACAGGGGCTTGCCGGGTTCCGCCGGCACCGTCGGGTCCAGCCGCGCGCAGATCTCGGCGCCGTCCAGCCGGATATGGGCCAGGGTCTCCATGCCCATCGGCTCCACCACCTCGGGCGCGGCGCTGAAGGTGGCGGTGCCCGGCCTGCTGCCATGCTGGGTGTCGGTCAGGTGTTCCGGCCGGATGCCGAACAGCACCGGCTTGCCGGCATGGCCCTGGTAGCGGGCGGTGCGGCCGGCCGGCACCGCCAGTTCGATTCCTTCGGGCAGGCGCAGCCGCAGCGCGCCCGCGGCCTGTTCCAGCGTGGCGGGGATGAAATTCATCGCCGGGCTGCCGATGAAGCCGGCGACGAAGCGTGTGGCGGGGTGGTGATACAGTTCCGTGGGCGGACCGACCTGTTCGATGACGCCATGGTTCATCACCACCACCCGGTCGGCGAGCGTCATCGCCTCCACCTGGTCGTGCGTGACATAGACGGTGGTGGTCTTGACCGTCTGGTGCACCTTCTTGATCTCGGTGCGCATCTGCACGCGCAGCTTGGCATCCAGGTTCGACAGCGGTTCGTCGAACAGGAACACCTTGGGGTCGCGCACGATGGCGCGGCCCATCGCCACGCGCTGCCGCTGGCCGCCCGAAAGCGCCTTCGGCTTGCGGTCCAGAAGCATGCCGATATCGAGGATGCGGGCGGCGTTCTCCACCCGGCGGCGGATCTCCTGCTTGGGGAATTTCCGCAGCATCAGGCCGAAGGCCATGTTGTCGTACACGCTCATATGCGGATAGAGCGCGTAGTTCTGGAACACCATGGCGATGTCGCGGTCGCGCGGCGGGATGTCGTTCACCACCTCCCCGCCGATGGCGATATCGCCGGAGGTGATCTCCTCCAGCCCGGCGATCATCCGCAGCGTGGTGGACTTGCCGCAGCCGGAGGGGCCGACCAGCACCACGAATTCATGGTCGGCGATGTCGAGGTCGATGCCCTTCACCGCCTGGACGCCGCCTTCGTACTCCTTGACGACCTTGCGCAGCGTGACTTGCGCCATCAGCTTCCCCCTGGGCCCGTGTCGCCCTGGCTGCCGCCAGGCCAACCCGGGCTTCGCTTTCGTTGAGCCGGCGATTCGCGTCCTGAGTGTTTCTCCCGGGACGACCGCATTCTAGCCCTTGGTTGCACCGGCGGTCAGGCCGGCAATGTAGTAGTCCATCAGGAAGGCATAGACGACGACCGGCGGCAGCGCCGCCAGCAGCGCGCCCGCCATCAACTGACCCCAGGCGAAGGTGTCGCCGCGAATGAGCTGGGAGACGACGCCGATGGTCAGCGGCATCTCGTCCGGCCGGGTGATGAAGGCGGTAGGATAGACGAAGGCCGCCCAGGAGACGGTGAAGGCGAAGATGGTCGCGGCGATGATGCCGGGCAGCGCCACCGGGATGAATATCTTCAGCAGCATCTGCATCCAATTGGCGCCGTCGATCAGCGCCGCCTCGTCCAGCTCCTTCGGGATGGAGCTGAAGTAGCCGATCATGATCCAGGTGGCGAAGGGCACCGTCAGCGTCGGGTAGATCAGGAT
>JAEWCI010000165.1 GCA_023390705.1 Pseudomonadota bacterium | reverse complement strand
CCCGCCCCCGAGGGCAACTCACCCGGGGCAAAAACCTGGCCCAGCGTCGCCACGCCACCCGCCAGCAATCCCGCCCCCGCATTCTGCAGCGAAAAACCGCCAATCTGACCAGAGGTCATTGTGGAAGAAGCTGAAGATGAGTATGACAATTTATTCAACCTTTAGTTGATGAAAACTCGACAATAATCACGGCCCCGTGAGGCGTGACCCAACTTTCTCAACTCATATTCGGTAGTACGTCAACCGTGTTTCGGTGATACACAGTGTGGCGGCATCGGCCTGCGCCCCTGATCTGGACAGGCAGTCCGGGCTTGGCAGCGTGTGATATCCGGCCGCATGCAGAGGCGCCGCCCGCGGACGATCCTGCCCTGACCACATGGCATGGAGCGCCTCTGGGATTAGCACCGATGAGACCGATCGGTGTGATGGGCAGCGAAGGATTTCCGCCTCACCTTCACGCCCTCGACGGTTACGATGAGTCGGAAATCCTCTGCCTCAGCCGCCAGGACCTGGTGGAGCCGTCAAAGGCGTACGCCGATCAGGGATTGCGTTCTCCACCGTCCGGCGGCGCCTCCTCCAGCCGACTCCCACCGGCGGAGCCCTCCGGTCAGCCCACAAATGCCTTGCGGGCTGGCCAGGCACATCGGAAGGCTGAGGAGGACGAAGCGGTCTCAGACCGGCTCTTTCCTGACTACTCAGAAAGGCTGCCGGAACGCCGGGAAGCGCCCCGGATCACCCGTTCGGCAGCAGCATCTGCCGCAATACCGCGCCATCGGCCAAGCGGTCGAAGCCGGCATTCAGCCCTTCCAGATCCAAGGTGCCTTCACGCAGCCGCTCCACCGGCAGCTTGCCGCGCCGGTAGAGCGCCAGCATGCGCGGGATGTCGCGCTGCGGCACGCAACTTCCCATATAGCTGCCGAGGATGCTCTTCTCCGCCGAGACGAAATCGGCATGCAGATAGGAGAAGCTGGCGCCTGCCGCCGGCAGGCCGGCACTGACCACCCGCCCGCCACGGGCGGTGATGGCATAGGCAAGCTGCATTGCCGGAATGCTGCCCGCCGTCTCCACCACCGTGTCCAGCCCGCCATCGGTGGCGTCGCGCACCGCGGCGGCGCAATCGTCATTGCCGGCAAGGAAGGCGTCGGTGGCGCCCCACTGCTTCGCCAGTTCCAGCTTGCGCGGATTGGTGTCCACCGCGACGATCCGCTCCGCCCCTGCCGCCACCGCGGCGAAGAGCGCGTTCATGCCGACGCCGCCCAGGCCCACCACCGCGATGTTCTCGCCCGGCTTGATATTGGCGGTGTTGAACACCGCACCGGCCCCGGTCATCACGGCGCAGCCGAAGATGGCGGCATCCTGCAACGGGATGTCCTTGTCGATCTTCACCACCGCGTTGCGCGACACCACGGTGTATTGCGAGAACAGCGATAGCCCGCTGCCATGGTTGATCGGCTGGCCGTTCAGCCGCATGCGCCTGGCGCCGGAGATCAGCGTACCGGCATTGCGCGCGGCGAAGCCGGAGGAGCAGATGTTCGGCCGGCCGCGCGAGCAGTAGCGGCAATGGCCGCAACTCGTGACGAAGACGGTGATGACATGGTCGCCCGGCGCCAGGCCATCGCAGCCAGGCCCCACCTCGCGGATGATGCCGGCGCCTTCATGGCCGATCACCACCGGCAGCGGCCTCGGCCGGATACCCTCGATGGCCGAGAGGTCGGAATGGCAGAGCCCGGCAGCGGCCACTTCCAGCAGCAGCTCGCCCGGGCCGGGCGGGTCCAGTTCCAGTTCCTCCACCACCAGCGGGCGGCTTTCCACATAGGGGCGCGGCTTCCCCTGCTCATACATCACCGCGGCCTTCATGCGCATGCGCGTTCGTCCCTTAACCCGGAGCAGATCGCGGACGGGCGTGAACGCCCGGGCGCGAGACCCTGCTCCACAAACAATGCCTACGGCAGCCGGCAAGCGGAGGTCGGCTTGCCGCCGCAGCATGGCAGCGCCGCGGGCCAAAGCCAGCCCCCGGTCGCCGGGCTATTCGATGCGGATATTCGCAGCCCGGGCCACTTCGGCATTGCCGGCGATCTCCCGCGGGATGCGGGCGGCGAATTGCGCAGGGCCATCGCCCTCCACGATGCCGCCCTGGTCCTCGATGCGGCGGACGATGTCGGGGCGCTTCAACAGACCCTGCACGTCGCTGTTGATGCGCTCCACCAGCGCCGGTGCCAGCCCGGCCGGCGCGACGAAGCTGTACCAGGGCGAGGTGTCGCGGATGGGATAGCCGGCCTCGGCGATGGTCGGCACATCGGGGAAGACCGGAATGCGACGCGGAGCGGCAATGGCCAGCGGCCGCAACCGGCCCTCCCGGGCCAGGGGCATGGCGCCGGACAGGGTGCTGAAGGTGATCGGCACATTGCCCGCCACCACGTCCTGCAAGGCCGGCGGTGCGCCGCGATAGGGCACATGCGTCAACTCGATGCCCGCCTGGCGCATGAACATCTCCGTGGCGAAGTGGCCGGAAGTCGCGCTGCCGGAGGTGGCGGCCGCCATGCCGGGCCGGCGCTTCGCCGCCTCCACCACGTCGCGCACCGTGCGGAAGGGCTGGTTCGGGCCGCAGAACAGCACGGTGGGGGAGGAATAGATGATGACGATCGGGGTGAAGTCGCGCAGCGTGTCATAGGGCAGCCGCGCGAAGACCGCCGGATTGGTTGTCAAATTGCTGGTGCAGAGGAACAGGGTGTAGCCGTCCGGCGGCGACTTCGCGACCATCTCGGCGGCGATGACCTGGCTGGCGCCGGGGCGGTTCTCGATCACCAGCGGCTGGCCCCAGAGCTGCTGCAAAGGGTCCTGCAGCAGGCGGGCGGCGAAGTCGGTCGGGCCACCGGCGGGAAAGCCGACGACCAGGCGGACCGGCCGGTCCGGCCAGGCCCCGGTGGCCGGGGCCTGGGCGCGCAGGATGCGCGGGGCGGTAGCCAGGGCGGCGACAAGCCCCGGCAGGGACCGGCGGGCAAGCGGCATGCTGTTTCCTCCTGTTGCACCGCCGGTTCTCCGGTCGGCTGCGGCCTATTCGGCCCTGATTTGCGCGCGCCGCGCAACCTCCGCGGTTTCCTGCATCTCCCGGCGGATGCGGGCGGCGAATTCGGCCGGGCCCTCGGCCATGATGATGCCACCCTGGTCAATGATGCGCCGGCGCAGGTCGGGGCGCTGCAACAGCGTCTTCACGTCGTTGCTGATGCGGCTGACGATGGGCTGCGGCAGATTCTTCGGGCCGATGAAGCCGTACCAGGGGCTGGTGTCCGGGATCGCCAGGCCAACCTCGGCCAGGGTCGGGACGTCCGGCAACACCTCCACCCGCTGCGGTCCGCAGATGGCCAAAGCCCGCAGCTTGCCGTCGCGTGCCAGGGCCAGGGCGCCGGAAAGCGTGCTGAAGGTGAAGGGCACGCGGTTGGTCATCACGTCCTGCAAGGCCGGCGCCGCGCCGCGATAGGCCACATGCGTCATGTCCAGCTTGTGCGCCTCGGCGAACATCGCCGCGGCGAAATGGCCGGAGGAGCCGTTGCCGGAACTGGCATAGGTGATACCCGGCTGGCGGCGGATCTCCTCCACCAGGGCACGGATGTCGCGGAAGGGCGAATTCTCGCCGACGAAGATCACGGTCGGCGAGTTGTAGATGGCCACGATCGGCGTGAAGTCGGCGATCGTATCATAGGGCAGCCGTGGATAGACCGCCGGGTTGGAGGCATGCACGCTGGCCGCCATCAGCAGCGTGTAGCCATCCGGCGCGGCCTTGGCGACGACCTCGCTGGCCAGCACGGAACTGGCGCCGGGGCGGTTCTCGATGACCAGGGGCTGGCCCCAGAGCTGCTGCAGCGGGTCCTGCAGCAGCCGGGCCGGGAAGTCGGTCGGCCCCCCGGCGGGGTAGCCGACAAGCAGCCGGACCGGCCGCTCCGGCCAGTTGGACTGAGCATGGGCGTCCCGGGGAAGGAGGCCCGGCAACAGGGCGGGCAGCGCCAGGATGGAACGACGCGCAACGGTAGTGGACAACACTCAACTCCTTCGAAGCTGGCAGCCTCCCTCGGCAAGCGAGCGGAAGGCCTGGTCCGGCGGCACTGCCGCCAGGCGCCTGTAGTAGTCCCAGGGACCGCGGCTGTCGCCGGGGGCCTTGACCTCGAACAGATAGGCGGTGTGCAGGGCGCGGCCATCCTCGCGGATCGTCGTGCGGCCGAAGACCTCGTCCTCCGCCGGCATGGCCTTCATCCGCGCCACCACCGCCGCGCCGCTGCGCTTCGCCTCCGGCACACCGAGATCCGCAGCGGCCTTCAGGTAGTGAAGCGCGGCGGCGTAATTGCCGGCCTGGCATGAATTCGGCATCACCCCGCCCATCGCCGGAGAAATCTTGCGGGCGAAGGCGCGGCTGCGGTCATCGAGGTTCCAGTACCAGCTTTCCGCCAACGTCAGCCCCTGCGCCGTCTCCAGCCCCATCGCATGGATATCGTTCAGTTGCAGCAGCATGCAGGCCAGCTTCTGGCCGCGCCGGGTGATGCCGAATTCCGCTGCCTGCTTGATGCAGTTGATCGTGTCGGTGCCGGCATTGGCGAAGCCGATGACCTTGGCGCCGGAAGCCTGGGCTCGCAGCAGCGGCGAGGCGAAATCGGAGCCCGGGAAGGGCATCCTGATGGTGCCCAGCACCCGGCCTCCGGCCGCCTGCACCACGGCGGCCGTTTCCTGCTCCAGCGAATGGCCGAAGGCGTAGTCGGCGGTGACGAAGAACCAGGTGTCGTTGCCGGCGCGGACATGGGCGCCGCCGACCACCCGCGCCAGCATCGGGTTGTCATAGACCCAGTGCACGGTGTTGGGGGAACAGGCGCGGCCCGTGAGGTCGCCGCTGCCACTGTTGCAGACCAGCACGACCTTGTCCTTCTCCCGCGCCAGCCCGGCGACGGCGAGGGCAATGGCGGAGTTCTGGAAATCCATCACCACGTCCACGCCGTCCCGGTCGAACCACTGGCGGGCGATGTTCAGCCCGACATCCGGCTTCCCCTGGTGGTCGGCGGCCACCACCTCTGCCGCGATGCCGCGGGAGGCCATCATCTCCTGCACCGCCAGGCGGACATTGGCAACCGAGCCGGGTCCGCCATTGGTGCGGTACGGCCCGGACTGGTCGTTGAGGACGCCGAGCCGCAGGGTCTGCGCCTGCGCGCGCCCGCCGCGTGCCGCCAGCGTCAGCGCCGCACCGGCCGTCATCATGCCGCGTCTGCCGATCATGTCCGTTTCCCTTCTGTTGTCCGCTCCCGCACTGGCCATGTTGCCTGCCCACATCCTTGCGGTCCATCCGGCAACCCGCCCCGGCCGGCCACCGTTCTGCTCCCATCAACGGGCCGGAGAGCAGAGCATGACCAGGGGCCTCGGCGGGCATTCGCCCGCCAACGTCACGCACCACCTGAAGGGCATCCATTTCCCCGCACAGAAGCGGGATCTGGTGCAACAGGCCAAGGCCAACCACGCCACGCGCGAGGTCATGGCGGTCGTCGCGGCCATGTTGGGCCGGGAATTCGCCTCCATCGCCGATGTCATGAAGGCCTCCGGCAAGGCGGACCGTGGGGCGGAGCGCTGATGCCATGGCCGCAGAGCTGAACGGCCGCAGCGTCGCGGTGCTGGCGACCGATGGGGTGGAGCAGGTGGAACTGACCGCCCCGGCACGGGCGCTGCGTGATGCCGGAGCGCAGGTGATGGTGGTCTCGCCCCGCACCGGCACCCTGCAGGGCTGGAACCACCATGACAAGGCGGATGCCATCCCGGTGGATGTGCCGCTCGCCCAGGCCGACCCGGCGCGCTTCGATGCGCTGCTGCTGCCGGGCGGCGTGGTGAACCCCGACCAATTGCGGCTGGAGCCGCGCGCCATAGACTTCATCCGCCACTTCGTGCAGGCGGGCAAGCCGATTGCCGCCATCTGCCACGGCCCCTGGACGCTGATTGACGCCGGCGGCGTGCAGGGAAGACGGATGACGAGCTGGCCTTCCCTGCGGACGGATCTGCGCAATGCCGGGGCGGATTGGGTGGATGAGCCGGTCGTCGCCGATCGCGGCCTGGTCACCTCGCGCAAGCCGGACGACATCCCTGCTTTCTGCGCCAGGATGATCGAGGCATTCCGCGCAGGGCGGCACGGCGGCTAGCACCACCAGCCCGGCGGGCGCCACCCTCCGGGCTGGTGCAATGCCGCTTGCGCAGCATCGTCGAATAGGGCGACCTGCACCCTGCTGCAAGCGAGGTGATCGCCGCGCATCCGCACCACCACTCGACGGGTACCCAGATACCAGCCCCCTGGAGATGAAGGATCGGGGCGACACGGCGTTCTGCGACGGCTAGCTTCCAGGGCGGCCAGGGCCACCCCCGGCGAGAAGCCTTCACGCAGCAGCCCGCGATCCGGGCCAAACGGAGTCCGCCCATGTATCCCTCCCCCCGCAGCCACCGGCCGCTGATCATGGGACGCCGCGGTGCGGTGGCCAGCAACCACCCGGTCGCCACCCAGGCGGGGCTGGATGTGCTGCGCGCCGGCGGCAATGCGGTGGATGCCGCCATCGCCACCTCCTTTACCCTGGGCGTGGTGGAGCCGCACATGTCCGGGCTGGGCGGCGACGGGTTCTTCAACCTGCATCTCGTTGGCCGCGCGGAGGGCATCACGCTGAACGCCACCGGCGCGGCGCCCGGCGCCGCCACGGCGGAACGCTACCACGCCGCCGGCGGCATTCCGCTGCATGGGCCGCTCTCCATCTCCACCCCGGCGCTGCTGGCCGGGCTGGTCGCGCTGCATGCGGCGCATGGCTCCCTGGCCTGGGCGCGGCTCTGCGCCCCGGCGATCGAGGCGGCGCGGGACGGCTTCGCCGCCACCCACACCTACCGCCACTTCGCTCAGGACATGCAGGCCAGGCTGGCCCCTCATGCCGCCAGCCGCGCCCGTTTCCTCGGACCGGATGCCGCACCGCCCGAACTCGGCGCCCTGGTGGTGCAGCCGGAACTGGCCGAGACGCTGGAGAGCATCGCCCGGGATGGAGCCGAGAGCTTCTATCGAGGCCCTCTCGCGACGCGCATTGCCGCCGGGGTGCACGAGGCCGGCGGGCTGCTGGAAGCGGCCGACCTTGCCACCGCCCGCGCCGAATGGGCACCCCCAATCAGCGTTCCCTGGCGCGGCTTCGAACTGCGCCAGACGCCGCCGAATTCCACCGGCTTCACCATGCTGCAGGCGCTGCGTATCCTCGACGCGCTGGGGATCGAGGGGCTGAAGCGCGAAAGCGCCGAACTGATCCACCTGATGGTGGAGGCCAAGAAGCGCGCCTTCCTGGACCGCGAGCGCTGGGGCGCCGACCCGCGCCACCTCGCCATCCCGATGGAGCGCCTGCTGTCCGCCGACCATGCCGCGCGCCACGCCGCCGCCATCCGCCGCGACCGCGCCGCTTCCCTGCCGGTGCGGCCGATCGCCGAGACCGACACCACCTATTTCTGCGTGGTCGATGCGGCGGGCAACGCCGTTTCGGCCATCCAGTCGCTGAACTCGGCCTTCGGCAGCGGGGTGACGGCGGGCGATACCGGCATCCTGATGAACAACCGCATGGCCTATTGGCACCTGGATGACGACCACCCCAACCTGCTGGTGCCGGGGCGGCGGGTGCGCCACACGATGAACGCGCCGCTGGTGTTCCGGGACGGTCGGCTCTGGGCCGCCCTAGGCACGCCAGGCGCCGACAACCAGGTGCAGATCAACATGCAGGTGCTGGTGAACATGGCAGTGTTCGGCCTGGACCCGCAGCAGGCGGTGGAAGCGCCACGCTGGACCTCCAACCAGCCCGGCCAGCCCGCCAACTACCCGCATGCCGGCGATGAGGTGCTGACCCTGGAAGCCGGGCTGGCCGCGGCGGCGCCAGGGCTGGAGGCGCTGGGCCACAGGCTGAGGATCGTGCCGCCGATGGAAGGCCCGTGCAGCGTCGCCGCCATCCGCCTGCTGGAGAACGGCACCCGGATGGCGGCCAGCGACCCGCGGCGGGATGGCTGGGCGGGCGCCTGGTAGCGCCTTGCCCCCGTCGCGCAATGGATTCTAGGCTTCTTCCCGAAGGCGGCCATGACCGCCGGCAGAGGGGAGGAAGTACATGCGCCTGCAAATCCGGCGGCGATTCTGGCCTGTCCTGTTCGGCCTGCTGCTCTGCACCGCGCTGCCGGCATTTGCGCAGCAAGCCTGGCCGGACCGTCCGGTAAGGGTGGTGGTGCCCTATGCCGCGGGCGGCGCCACCGATGCCGTTACCCGCGCCTTCGCCGACTCCATGGCGCGCAAGCTTGGCCAGCCCATTGTCGTGGAGAACCGTGCCGGCGGCGGCACCAACATCGCCGCCGCGCTGGTGGCCAAGGCACCGCCGGACGGCCATACCCTGCTGGTGACGAACATCGCCAGCAACGTGCTCAACCGCGCGCTCTACCGCCGGCTGGACTACGACCCCGCGAGCTTCGCCCATGCCGGCATGATGGCGCGCAGCACCATGTGCCTTGTCGTGGCGCCCAATTTCCAGGCACGCAGCCTGGCGGAACTGGTGACCATGGCGCGGCAGCGGCCGAACGGGCTGACCTATGCCTCCAACGGCATCGGCACGCCGACCCATCTGCTGGGCGAGATGCTGCGGCAGCGCACCGGGCTGCCCCTGACGCATGTGCCCTATGGCGGCTCTGCCCAATCCAACCTGGATTTGCTGGCCGGGCGGGTGGATTTCATGTTCGATGCCTGCACCCTGGCGAACAGCGGCCAATTGCATGCCCTGGCCGTCACCTTCCCGGAACGCTGGCCCGGCCTGCCGAATGTGCCCGCGATGGTGGAACAGGGCATGGCGGGAATGGAACTGACCACCTTCTTCGGCCTGGCCGGGCCGCGGGGCACGCCGGAAGCGGCGCTGGCCCGGCTGGAAGCGGCGATCGCGGCCGCGGCGGCGGAGCCGGAGGTGGTGCAGCGCTTCGCCCCCACCGGCTTCATCCCCTTCGTGCTGGACCGTGCCCAGACCGCGGAATTCCTGCGCCGCGAGACGGAGAACTGGACACGGGTGATCCGAGCGGCGGAGATCAGCCTGGACTGACCACCGCCGTGGGTCCGCCTGCTACTTCAGCACGAAGTCCTTCATCACCTCCGGCTTGAAGGCCAGGCCATGGCCCGGGTGCTCCGGCGCCCGGATCATGCCGTTGACGATCTCCGGCGGCTGCACCAGCACATCATCCAGCAGCCCCATCTGCTCGCACCAGATGCCGTTCGGGATGCTGGCGAGGAGATGCACGTTCAACTCCGGAAAGAGATGCGGCGCGATGGTCATGCCCCAGGTATCGGCCACCGCCGCCAGCTTGCGCAATTCGGTGAAGCCGCCGCGCATCGGGTCCGGCTGCAGGATGGGCAGGCGCGGATTCTCCAGCACCGGCTTGAGGTCGGCGCGGCCGAAATGCGTCTCGCCGCCCACGGTGCGGGTGGTCAGCGCTTCCGCCACGCGGAGATAGCCGGCGAAGTCGTCGGCCAGCACCGGCTCCTCGATCCAGTAGGGGTCGTATTCCTCGAAGGCGCGGCCGGCAATGATGGCCTGGTCCGCGGTCCAGCCCATGTTGATGTCGATCATAATCTCGACTTCCGGGCCCACGGCATCACGCACCATGCGGAGATTGCGCAGATCCTGGCGCCAGTCGCCGATATGCGCGGCCTGCATCTTGATGGCCTTGTAGCCCTGGCTGACATAGTGCTTCGCCTTGGCCGCCATGCCTTCGCCCCGCGCGCCGCGGAAGCAGCCGCTGCCATAGATCGGAATCTCGCTGCGGAAATGGCCCCAGAGCCGGTGCAGCGGCAGCCCGGCCTTCTTGCCCACCGCATCCCACAGCGCGATGTCGAGCGCGGATTGCGCCATCATCGTCACCCCGCCGCGGCCGCCGGTCAGCGTCGCGCGCCAGATGTCGCGCCAGATCGCCTCCACCGCCGTGGCGTCGCGGCCGATGACGCGGGGCTTGATCGCTTCCTCCAGGCAGGCGCCGATGGTGCGTTGCAAGGGCAGGTTCAGCAGGTGCAGATAGCCCATGCCGGTGATGCCGCCGGCGGTCTCCACCTCCACCACCACCAGGTCGCGCTGCGTGCCGAGGGCGTGGCCGGCCAGCCAGGGGTCATCGGCCCAGGGCATGCGCAGCAGGGTGGTGCGGACATCGCGGATGGTCATGTCTGTCATGGCGGTTCCTCCGTTCCCGGATCATGCGCCAGAAGCCCAGGCAGGGGGAGTGGCACGGCCCCGGGATTCATGGTGGAATCCCCGCACGTCCCGGAAAGCCGCACTGGAACCGCCATGCGCCAGCCCGATCCCGCCGCGCTGATCGACGACCGCCCGCAGGAAGGCATCTTCCGCGTCCATCGCGATGTCTATCGCGACCCGGCCCTGTTCGAACTGGAAATGCGGAGGGTGTTCGAGGGCACCTGGGTCTTCCTCGGCCTGCAATCCCAGGTGGCAAAGCCCAACGACTTCATCACCACCCATATCGGCCGCCAGCCGGTGCTGCTGCTGCGCGACGGAGAGGGCGTGCTGCGCTGCTTCCTCAATACCTGCCGGCACCGCGGCGCGGTGGTCTGCCCCTTCCGCAAGGGCAACCAGAAATTCCATGTCTGCCGCTATCATGGCTGGGCCTATGACAATACCGGCCGCAACATCGTCATCACCGACCGGGAGGCAGCCCAATACCCCCCGGCCTTCGACGCCGAGGACCACGACCTGCTTCCGGTGGCGAGGCTGGCCACCTACCGCGACCTGATCTTCGCCAGCCTCTCACCCGATGTGCCGCCGCTGGAACAGCATCTCGGCGAGGCCCGCACCTTCCTCGATCTGGTGCTGGACCAGAGCACGACCGGCTGGGAATTCGTCCCCGGCCCGGTCACCTACACCTTCGAGGGCAATTGGAAGCTGCAATTCGAGAACGGGCTGGACTTCTACCACTTCAACCCGACCCATGGCGCCTATGTCGATGTGCTGAACCGCCGCGCCCAGGTGATGCCCGCGCCGGCGACGCTGCCGGCCGAGCCCGACCCGCAGGGCCAGGGCAGTTTCAGCTTCGGCCGCGGCCATGCGGTAATGTGGTCCATCCGCAACCCGCCCCGCGGCCTGCGCCCGCTGATGCTGGACCGGCAGAGGCTGGCCGAGGTGCGCGCCCGGGTCGGCGAAGTGAAGGCGAAATGGATGTTCAGGCAGCGCAACCTGACCATCTACCCGAACATGCAGCTCATCGACATCACCTCCATGCAGCTCCGCACCTGGCGGCCGCTGGCGGTGGACCGCACGGAGATGACCTCCTGGTGCCTCGCCCCCATCGGAGAGGAGCCGGAAGCCCGGCGCTTCCGCATCCGGCAATACGAGGATTTCTTCAACCCGACCGGCCTCGCCACCTCGGACGACAATGTCATGTACGAATACTGCCAGAGCGGCTATGCCGCCGAGGGCGGCTTCACCCAGGGCTACTCCCGTGGCCTCGGCGGCCCGCCCGGGCCGCGGCAGATCCGCGACGAACTGGGCGTGCGCGACGCCACCTTCGCCTATGGGCCACTCGGCCTCGGCGACGAGACCTGCTTCCACACCGGCTACCGCGAATGGCGCCGGCTGATGACCGCGGGCGCCGCGGCATGAGCGACGCCGCGCTGACCGCCCTGGCCGCCGAGATCCTCTACCGCGAGGCGCTGCACCTCGACCGCCGCGAATGGGATGCCTGGCTCGCCATGTATGCCGAGGACGCGGTGTTCTGGGTCCCGAGCTGGGTGGAGGAGCATGAGCCGGCCAGCGACCCCGATACCCAGGTCTCGCTGATCTACCACGAGAGCCGCTTCGGCCTGGATGAGCGCATCATGCGCATCCGCACCCGGAAATCCGTCACCGCCATGCCGCTGCCGCGCACCCAGCACCTCATCGGCAGCGTCATGGCCCGCGCCGAGGGTGCCGACGCCATCGCCACCGATGCCGCCTTCAGCGTGGAAGTGTACGACCCCCGCACCACGCGGGCGCACCGCAATGTCGGGCGCTACGAACACCTGCTGCGCCGCCAGGGCGATGGCTGGGTCATCGCCCGCAAGCGCATCATCCTGGTGAACGACCTGGTGCCGACCACGCTGGATTTCTATTCGATCTAGATTCGTCGCCAGTAGCGCTGGGTCAGCGCCATGCTGGCCAGGCCGATGCAGCCCATGGCAAGGGTAGCGGCCGGCGCGCCAAGCCATTCCGCCAGCCCGCCCAGCATCAGGAAGCCCAGCGGCCCGATGCCGATGCAGACCGAAAGCAGGCCCAGCACCCGGCTGCGCAATTCGGGCGGGGAGTACAGATAGACCAGCGTCGCCTGCATGATGGCGAAGCCGGCCTGACCCAGCCCTGCGAGGAACAGCGCCAGTGCCGCCGGCACCACCCAGGGAACCAGGGCAAAAAGCGGCATCATGACCAGATAGAGGAGGATGCCGCCGAGGTAGCAATGGCGATGGATCGCCGGCCGGGAGAACAGGGCCATGAGGACGGCACCGGTGAAGGCCCCTACCCCGTCCATGCTGGCCAGCAACCCGATACCCTCCGGCCCCAGCCCAAGCCGGTCCGCGCCGATCACCGGAACCATGCTGGTGCAGGGCCAGCCGAAGAGATTGAAGATGGCGGTGACGATCAGCGTGCCCACCAGCCGCGGGTCACGCCGCACCGCCTCCATCCCTTCCCGGATGCGCGCCAGCACCGGCCTGCCGGCCGAGGCCCCGCCACCGTTGCGGCAGCGCAGCCGCCAGGCCGCGGGCAGCGCCGTGCAGTAGAGCAGCACGCCGAGGGCGAAGCCGGCCTCGATGCCGCCATAGGCCAGCAGCAGCCCGCCCACTGTGGGGCCCAGCATGCGGCTGGCATTGTTGCTGCCGGCATCGATGGACATGGCCAGGCCCATGCGGTCCGGCCCCGCCACCTCGCCGATCATCATCCGCCGCACGGGGTTGTCGGCCGCCCAGGACAGGCCGTTGATGAAGCTGGCGATCGCCAGGTGCCAGACCGCCAGCAACCCGCCCAGCGCCAGCAGCAGCAGCGCCAGGGAGGTGACCAGCGACACGCCGAGGATGAGGAGCAGCAGGCTACGGCGTTCCACGCGCTCCGCCACGGCGCCGATGAAGGCGCCGAACAGCCCCATGGGCAGCAGGCGCAGCAGCGTCATCATCGCAACGAGGAAGGCCGAGCCGGTCTGCTGATAGACGAAGACGGCCACCGCCAGGGTCTCCAGCCAGCGGACGACGAAGACCACCAGCCCGACATGCCAGAGACGGCGGAAATCCGGTTCGGCGAAGAGCGCGAGGCGTGAGGCGCTCGCCGGCCGTGATGGCAGCGTGCCGTGCAACGGGACGGTTTCCCCAGCTTCCTCGCCCCAGGATGGCAGCCCCCGGCGGTTGCGCAAAGCCGCGCTTCGGGGCAATCCGCCGTCACGGCTGGTGGAGATGCGGCAGATGGCGCTCTGGGTGCGGTTCGCGCGAAATGGCGCGGAGGGGTTCGGCAGGCTGGAAGGCGCCGCCATCCAGGTGCATGCGGGCGACATGCTGGCGGCGCCGACGCCGACCGGCGGGATCCTGGCGCTGGACGAGGTGAAGCTGCTCTGCCCGGTGCGGCCGGGCAATTTCATCGGGCTGTGGAACAATTTCCACGAGGCCGCGGCCAAACAGGGCAACGCCATCCCGGCGGAGCCGCTCTATTTCCTGAAATCCGCCGGCAGCCTGATCGGGCCGGAGGGCGTCATCACCCCGCCGCCCGGCTATGCCGGCAAGGTGCTGTACGAAGGCGAACTCGGCATCGTCCTTGGCCGCGAATGCCGCAATGTCAGCGAAGCCGAGGCCGAGGCGGCGATCTTCGGCTATACCTGCGTCAACGACGTGACGGCGCTGGATCTGCTCTTCGCCGATGCCTCCTTCCCGCAATGGGCGCGGGCCAAGGGCTGCGACACATTCGGTCCGGTCGGCCCGGCCATCGCCACCGGGCTCGACTGGTCCGCCCTGCGTGTCCGGGTGGCGCTGAACGGCAGGGTCCGGCAGGACTACCCGACCAGCGACATGATCCTGCCGCCCGCCCGCATCGTCAGCCTGATCTCCCGCGAGATGACCCTGCGGCCGGGTGACCTCATCGCCTGCGGCACGTCGCTCGGCGCCCTGCCGATGCGGCCGGGCATGCTGGTGGAAGTGACCATCGAGGGCATCGGCACGCTGCGCAACAGCATGGCCGGCGCCGCCTGAGCGGACCCGATGACCGCCGGGCCGCATGGCCCGAAGGTGTGAAGCGGTGCCGCCAAAATGCTAGCCACCCACCCGGCGAGGGGCCGCATGGCCTGGCGCTGCGACGGGGCGGCTTGCCCCTCCGGCCCGGCAGGCTAACCTGCCGGCGACGAATATCCTGGGAGGGGACCGATGGCGGACCCGTTGCTGTTCACGCCGATCCAATTGCCCGGCGTCACGCTGAAGAACCGCGTGGTGGTGGCGCCGATGCACCAGTATGCCGCGGTGAAGGGCTTCGCCACCGACTGGCACCTGATGAATGCCGGGCGCTACGCCGCCGGCGGCGCCGGCATGATGATGATCGAATCCACCAAGGTGGAGCGGCGCGGCTGCGGCACGGTCGGCGATCTCGGCCTGTGGGATGATGCGCATATCCCCGGCATCCGCCGCGTGGTGGATTTCATCCGGCAGCACAACTGCGTCCCGGCCATTCAGCTCGGCCATTCCGGCCGCAAGGCCCGGCGCTTCCGCCCCTGGGAAGGCGGCGCCCCCCTGCTCTCCCCGCCGCCCGAGGTGGATGACTGGGAAGCCTGGGAGCTGGTCTCCGCCTCCGCCGAGCAATTCCCGGAAAGCGAGCCGCGCCCCCGCGCCCTGTCCCGCGACGAGATCCCGGCGGTGGTGCAGCACTGGGCCGATGCCGCCCGCCGTGCGCTGGAAGCGGGGATCGAGGTGCTGGAGATCCATGGCGCGCATGGCTACCTCATCCATCAGTTCCTCTCCCCCTTCTCCAACCGCCGCAACGACGATTACGGCGGATCGGAGTTGAACCGCGCCCGCTTCCTGATCGAGATCGTCGAGGCGATCCGCGCCGTCTGGCCGCAGGACAAGCCGCTCTTCCTGCGCCTCTCGGTGGAGGACCAGGTGGGCTTCGGGCCGGAGCAGTCGGTGAACGTGGCGAAATGGGTGAAGCCGAAGGGCGTTGACGTGATCGATTGCTCCTCTGGCGGCATGCATGGCTCGGCGGTCCAGACGGCGCGGCCGAGCTATGGCTACCAGGTGCCCTATGCCGAGAAGCTGCGGCGCGAGGCCGACATCATGACCATGGCGGTCGGCGTCATCGTCCACGCCGACCAGGCCGAGGAAATCCTCCAGAAGGGCCAGGCCGACCTGATCGCCATCGGGCGGGAGCTGCTCTACAACCCGAACTGGCCCATGGATGCGGCGCAGAAGATGGGCGTGGATGCCAGCTTCGCCTCCGTGCCGCCGCCGCAGGCCTTCTGGCTGGCCAAGCGGGCGGCGCAGCTCAAGACCATGGTGCCCTCCACCTACCAGAAGGGCATCAACGCCGGCGCCTGACCCGGCGGCGCCGACCGAGACGTCCTGCCGCCTGCTGCCGAGGCAGCACCGGCGGCGGAGCTGAAGGAAACAGGGGCAGCGCCGCCTGGCGCCCGCCCCTGTTCGCCTATTGCGGCTGCAGCCCCGCCAGCTCCGCGGCCCGGCGTGACAGCGCGGTTTCCTGCCGCAGTATGGCCGCCAGCCCCTCGGGTGTCGTCTGCTCCGGCGTGGCGACGAGGTTGCCCAGCCCCTCCACCCGCTCGCGCAATGCCGCATCGGCCAGGGCGCCGGCAAGCGCCTCGCGCATGCGGGAGATCACCCCTGCCGGCGTGCCGCTGGGGGCGAAGACCGCCACGAAGGCCACCAGCCCGCCGCCTTCAACCCCTGCCTCGGCAAAGCTCTGCACATCCGGCAGCGCCGGGATGCGCTGCGGCAGGCCAAGGCCGATGATCTTCAACTGCCCCGCACGGTGCATCGGCAGCGCCGTGGTGATCTGGTCCATGGCCGAGGCCAGCGTGCCGGAGATCAGGTCCGGCGTGGCATTGCCGCTGGAGCGGTAGGGAATATGCGTCAGCCCCATGCCGGTGGCGGCGTTCAGCAACTCGATGTTCAGGTGGTTGGTGGTGCCGGTGCCGGCCGAGGCGCAGGCGAGTTGCCCCGGCCGCGCCTTGGCATAGGCGATGAACTCGGCCAGCGTGTTCACCGGCACCTTGGAGCCCACCACCAGCACGTTGGGCGTGCGGAAGGCCAGCCCGACCGGCGCGAAATCCTTGGCCGCGTCATAGGGCATGCGGGCCATCAGGATGGGATTGCTGGTGATCGGCCCGTTGGAGCCGACCAGCATGGTGTAGCCATCGGGCGCGCTGCGGGCCACCGCCTCGGCGCCGATATTGCCGCCGGCGCCCACCCGGTTCTCCACCACGATGGGCTGGCCCAGGCGCTGGGAGATCAGCGGCGCGGTGAGGCGCATCAGCGTGTCCAGGTTGCCCCCGGCGGCAAAGGGGACCACCAGCCGCACCGGCCGTTCCGGCCAGGCCGCCAGGGCCGGCCGGGCAAGCGCCAGCAGGCCCGCGGCCAGCGCCGCGCGTCGTGTCACCATCTCATTTCCCCCTCGGAGTGCATGCTGCTCACGGGGAAGATACCGGCATGGGGGCGGGAGACAATGCGGCCCCGGCCAGCCCGGCGGCCGACCCGTCCGGGCATTTCCCCTCGCCCCTGTGCCGATCGGGGCTTGACCTGGCCCGGCCCGATGTCGAAGCATGGCGGCGTGGAGCATCTGGTCAGCGTCAGCCGCGGCGACGACGACACGCTCTGGGCCGTGATCGCCACGGTCGGGCGAAAGAATCGCGTCGCCGAAATATTCCGCAGCCGCAGCGCCGCCCTGGCGGACCGTGCCTGGCGGGCCCAGCAGGTGCAGGCCTATGAGGATTTTCTGCTCCGCGCCAAGCAGCCCGTGCCGCATTACAGCGTGGCGCCGATCCGCCGCGCCGACCTGCCGCGCAAATGGCAGCCCCTGCCGGCGTTGGGCTTCCTACGCGGCCAGTTCGTCTGAGGCCACCGGCGGCGGCGGCATCGCCGGCGGATCGGGCCGGCATGTCCCACCCGGCCTGCCTTGCCGCGCCTGCCGCCGCGCTGCAATCTCCCTGCCTCCAGGGCCGCCGATGCGGCCGGGCTTCCAGCGCCGGATATCCTTCCCATGCAAGCACCAGCCAGCACCGAAACCGCCGCCAGCATGCCGCTGGGCCCCGACTACCCGGAAATCCGCGAGAGCGTGCGGCGCATCTGCGCCAATTTCCCCGGCGCCTATTGGCGTGACCTGGAAGCGCGGGAGGCCTACCCGACCGAATTCGTCAATGCGCTGACCGAAAGCGGTTTCCTCGGCGCCCTGATCCCCGAGGAATATGGCGGCGCCGGCCTGCCGGTGCGCGCCGCCGGCGTGGTGCTGGAGGAAATCCACGCCTCCGGCTGCAATGCCGGCGCCTGCCATGCGCAGATGTACATCATGGGCACCCTGCTCCGGCATGGCAGCCCGGAACAGAAGAAGCAGTACCTGCCGCAGATCGCCTCCGGCAAGCTGCGGCTGCAGGCCTTCGGCGTGACGGAACCCACAGCCGGCACCGACACGACCAGGATCAAGACCCGCGCGGTGCGCGACGGCGACCACTATGTGGTCACCGGCCAGAAGGTCTGGACCAGCCGCGCATTGCATTCCGACCTGATGCTGCTGCTGGCCCGCACCACCCCGCGCGATGAGGTGGCGAAGAAGACCGACGGCATCAGCGTCTTCCTGGTGGATATCCGGGAAAGCCTCGGCAAGGGGCTGGAGATCCGGCCGCTGAAGGCGATGGTCAACCACAACACCACGGAAGTCTTCTTCGACAACCTGCGTGTCCCGGCCGCCAACCTGATCGGCCAGGAAGGCCGCGGCTTCCGCTACATCCTGGACGGCATGAACGCCGAACGCATCCTGGTGGCGCATGAGGGGCTGGGCGATGCCCGCTGGTTCGTGAGGAAAGCCACCGACTACGCCAAGGAACGCGTGGTGTTCGACCGGCCGATAGGCATGAACCAGGCGGTCCAGTTCCCCATCGCCCGCGCCCATATCGCCACCGAAGCCGCGGAGCTGATGGTGCGCAAGGCGGCCGCGCTGTTCGACGCCGGCCTGCCCTGCGGCCCGGAAGCCAATTGGTGCAAGATGCTGGCCAGCGAGGCAAGCTGGCAGGCCGCGGAAGCCTGCCTGCAGACCCATGGCGGCTTCGGCTACGCCCGCGAATACGATGTGGAGCGCAAATGGCGCGAGGCGCGGCTGCTGCAGATCGCGCCGATCTCCACCAACCTGATCCTTTCCTTTACCGGCGAGCATGTCCTCGGCATGCCACGCAGCTTCTGACGCGCAGAACGGAGGAACCGCCATGACCGGCCTGACAGCGGCGCTCGCCGCCTTCGCCAGCAACCCCGGCTTCGACAAGGTGCCAGAGGACGTGCTGCCGGTGATCCGCTCCGGCTTCATCGACACCATCGGCACCATGATCGCCGGCCGTGACGAGCCGGCGGTGAAGCTGCTGCACGCCCAGCTGGCGGAACGCCGCGGCACGGCCGCGGAAGCCACCGTGCTGCTGGGCCCGGACAGGGCGTACAGCGCCGATGCCGCGCTCATCAACGGCACGGCGGCGCATGCGCTGGACTATGACGACGTTGCGCTGACCGGCCACCCCAGCACCGTGCTGGTCCCTGCCATCCTGGCCGAGGCCGAGAGGCTCGGCGCCAGCGGCGCGGCGGTCCTGCGCGCCTATCTCATCGGCTACGAAAGCTGGGCGGAGCTGAATGCGCGGGAGCCGGATGCGCTGCACATCAAGGGCTGGCACCCCACCGCCATGTACGGCACGGTCGGCGCCGCCGCCGCGGTGGCACATCTGAACGGGCTCTCGCCCGAGGTCACGGCGCATGCCCTGGCGCTGGCCGCCAGCATGGCCGGCGGGCTGGTGGCGAATTTCGGCACCATGACCAAGCCCTTCCATGCCGGGCGCGGCGCCTCCGCTGCGATCGAGGCGGTGCGCATGGCCGCCCGGGGCTTCACTGCCGCGACCGACGTGTTCGAGCACCATGCCGGCTTCCTTGCCGCCATCTCGCCGCAAGGCCGGGCGGACCGCGAAAGTCCGGCCGATCAACTCGGCAAGACGCTGCGCATCCGCGAATCCGGCCTCTGCATCAAGCGCTACCCCATGTGCTATTCGGCGCACCGCACCATTGATGCGGTGCTGGCGCTGACCGCGCAGGAGAATCTGCGCGCGGAGGACGTGGCGGAGGTGGAGGTCACCCTCGGTACCGCCCAGGCCAGCATGCTGCGGAACCATGCCCCGGTCACCGGGCTGGAAGCGAAATTCAGCCTGGAATTCGCCGTTGCCTCCTCGCTGGTGGCGCACCGTGTCGGGTTGCAGGAGCTGACCGATGGCTTCGTCAACCGGCCGGAGGTGCGGGCGCAATTCGGCAAGGTGAAGATCCACACGACGGACACGCAATGCCCCATCGAGCCGGTCTTCTCCTTCACCGACACGGTGCGGATCCGCACCACCACCGGCCGCGAACTGGCGCAGGAGGTGCGCTTCCCCCGCGGCAACGCCAAGTTGCCTCTGACGCTGGAGGAGCTGCGCGCGAAGTTCGCCGATTGCGCCGCCGGTGCCGGGATCGATCCGGCGCGGCTGTTCGACAGCCTCTGCGCCATGGAGCGCGTCGGCTCCCTGACCGGCGGGTTGCGCGCGGCGGCATAGGGGCCTGACCACCCGGCCTTGGCAGAGGCCGGGCCGCCCGGCATCCTGCGGCCCGGACGTACCAGGAAAGGGCACGGCATGTCGGGCATGCAGGCGGGCGAGAGCATCGCCCAGTACGGGGTGGCGCCCGGCACTGACCTCGTCGAACTCTATTATGAGCGCGGCTGGACGGATGGGCTGCCGGTGGTGCCGCCAACGCGCGAGAAGATCGACGCCATGGTGGCGGCGCTGGGCGGCGACCCCGGCTTCGTCGAGGGCAAGGTGGCGCCGCGCTGGGGCGTGCTGACGCGGGAGGTGATGGCCATCAACATGGTCATGGCCGGCTGCCTGCCTGCCTATGCCCCGGTGGTGCGCGCGGCCATGCAGGCGCTGATGGACCAGGCCTTCAACCTGAACGGCGTGCAGGCGACCACCCATGTCGCCTCGCCGCTCATCATCGTGAACGGGCCCATCGCCCGCGGGATCGGCATGAATGGCGGCTGCAACGCCTTCGGTTCCGGCAACCGGGCGAATGCCACCATCGGCCGCGCCGTGCGCCTCATCATGCTGAATGTCGGCGGCGGCTGGCCGGCGGAGCTGGACAAATCCACCCTCGGCCATCCCGGCAAATACACCTACTGTGTCTGCGAGAACGAGGCCCAGAGCCCCTTCGCGCCCTACCATGTCGAGCAGGGCTACCGCGCGGAGGACAGCACGGTCTTCGCCATCGCCGCGGAAGCGCCGCACAGCGTCACCGACCATCAATGCAACGACCCCGAGGGCATCCTGGACACCATGTGCTCGGCGATGAGCACCATCGCCAGCAACAACGCGGTGCTGGGCGGGCATTGCGTGGCGGTGCTGGGGCTGGAGCACGCCAGGACCATCGCGCAGCATGGCTGGACCCGCAGCGACATCCGCCATTACCTCTGGATGCACAGCGGCAATGCCTTCCGGCTGATCTCCCGCGACCACCGCTACGGCAAGGTGTATAACCGCAACCTGCCGAAATGGCTGAAGCGGGAGCCGGACAGCCGCATTCCCATCGTGCCCAGCCCGGACAACATCCACCTCTTCGTCATGGGCGGCGAGGCCGGGCGGTTTTCGGCCTTCATTCCCGGTTGGGGCCACATGAACTCGCCGGTGCTGCGGCCGCTCGACCCCGCCGCGGCGCCGGCGGATGAAAGCTGCGCCGGCGGCGTCTGCGCGATCTGATGAGGAGGAAGCACCCATGCTGATGAAGCTGGACCGCCCGGTGGTGGAAGTCTTCGACCCGCGCGGCATCGTGGAAAGCGCGCAGAGCCCGGTTTCGCCGCGCGTCGCGGCGCTCGCGGGGCTCAGGCTCGGCATCCTCGACAACAGCAAGTGGAACGCCAACAAGCTGCTGCGTGGCACCGTCGCGGCGCTGGAGGCGCAGCACCGCTTCGCCGCGGTGAACTACTACGTGAAGCACAGCTTCTCCAAGGACGCCGCGCCGGAGCTGATCGCGCGCATCGCGCGGGAGAACGACATCGTGCTGACGGCGATCGGCGATTGCGGCTCCTGCTGCTCCTGCTGCCTGCGGGATGCCATCGCGCTGGAGAAGCTGGCGATCCCCACTGCCTGCATCATCACCACGGAATTCGTGCGGGAGACCGAGTTGACCCTTGCCGCGTTGGGCATGACGGCGCTGCGCGCGGTGGTAATAGACCACCCCGTCAGTTCCATCACCGCCGAGGAAGTGAAGCAGCGCGTGGCGCAGATCGAGGCCCAGGCGCAGCGGGTCTGGCTCGGCGAACAGGGCTGAACGCCGCCGCCGCCGGGGCGTTGGCGCAGCAAGGAGTATCCGATGCGTCCCATCGCCCTGGTCCTGGGCCTGTTGCTGGCCGGCTGCGTGCAGGTGCAGCCGGTACCCTATGTGGTCTATCC
>JAEWCI010000059.1 GCA_023390705.1 Pseudomonadota bacterium | reverse complement strand
CCACCAACCCGGTGCCCGCCCCCACCGCCGCGCCGGCGCCGGAATTGCCCGCCGCCGCCCCCCCCAGCGCACCGGCCGCCGCGCCCAGCGCCGTACCCACCGCGGCGCTGCCTACCGCGGCATTGGTCGCCGCCTGGGAGGGGTTGCCATAGCCGATCGAGGCGGAGGCGTATTGCCGGCAGGAGAAATCCTCCTGCTGGAACTGCGCCAAAGCCTTGCCCTCGGGCGGGGTGGCCAGGACCGTGGGCCCGCTGGGCGGCGGCACCGCGCAGGCCCCCAGGGCCAGCAGGCCCAGCAGCGAGGGAAGGGCGGTCCTGATACGCATGACGAACTCCATCGGAGCAAGATGGGTGGAAGCGGACAACGTCCCAATATGGTACCGGATGCCCGCGAATGCCGCCCGCTGAACGGCAATGCGGAACTACGTCGCGACGCCGTGTTGCAGCAATCGGGCGAAGACCGGCATGGCGGCGGCCAGTTCCGCCACCGCGACGCATTCGCGCGGCGTGTGCGCCGTCTCGATACTGCCGGGGCCGAGCACGACGCAGGGGGCCAGCGCCTGCAATTCCGAAGCATCGGTGCCGAAGGGCACGGTGGCCGGCGCCCGGCCCGTCACCTGCGCCGCCAGTTGGATGAAGGGGTGGTCCGCCGGCAATTCGGGCGGCATGCCCTCGGTGGCTTCGCGCAGCGCCAGGCCGGCGCGTCCGGCGGCGGCGCGCACCCTTTCCAGCACCGGGCGGGGGTCCAGGCTTCGGCTGAAGCGGAACTTGATGCGGCAGGTGGCCAGCGGGACAGTCACGTTCACCGCCGTGCCGTGATTGTCGATGACGAGGTTGAAATCGGAGAAGGGCGGGTCGTAGGCGGCATCGCGCAGCGCCGGGTCGTGCCGCAGCATCTCGTGCACCTCCCGCATCTCGGCCAGGAAGGGGATCAGCGCCCAATTCGCCTTGCGTCCCTTGCCGGTGGAGGAGTGCGCCTGCACGCCCTCCGCCGCCACGGTGAAATTCACCGAGGCACGATGCCCGCGCACCGGCACCAGCCCGGTCGGCTCCGCCACGATGATGCCCTTCAGCCCGAGCGAGGCGGCGTAGGCCGAGGCCGCGACGGCGCGGGCGCCGGCCTTGGTGGTCTCCTCATCCGTGGTGATCAGCAGGGTGACGGGCACCTCCGCCGGCACGGAACGCGCGGCCAGGATGCAGGCGGCGACCGGCCCCTTCATGTCCACGCTGCCCAGCCCGTGCAGGATGCCCTGTTCGTCCACCCGGCCGCTCCAGGGGTTTTCCTGCCAGCCGGTGTCGGGGACCGTGTCCATATGGCCTGAGAGGGCGAAGCCGCCCGGCGGGCCGCGATGCGCCACCAGGCAGCGCTTCGCCGCGCCATTGGCATCGGTGTAGTCGAGGCGCTCGATGTCGAAGCCGGCCAGTTCGGCTTCGATGCGGTCGGCGACCGGCAGGTTGGAAAGGGCGCTGCGGCTGTCGAGGGCGACCAGCTCGGCGGCGAGGCGGGCGACGGCGGCGGGGATGTCCATGACCCGGGAGACTTGCCCTTGCCGCGCGCCGGGGCAAGGCTGCATCGCCATGGAACAGCCCGCCTATCTCGACCCCCGCACGGGTCGCACCTACCCCCTGGACCAGCCGCGCTGGTGCGGCGAGGGCCAGGCCCCGCTGCTGCTGACCGAACTGCCCGGCCTGACCCGGGCGGAGATCGAGACCGGCACCCGCAGCCTGTGGCGCTACCGCGCCGCCCTGCCCTTCCGGCCCGCCGCGCCCATCAGCATGGGGGAAGGCTGCACGCCGCTGGTGGAACGCCGCATCGGGGCGGGAACGGCCCTGCTGAAATGCGAATGGTTCATGCCGACCGGCTCCTTCAAGGACCGTGGCGCCTCCGTCATGCTCTCCCTGCTGCGCGACCAGGGCATCCCGGCGGTGCTGGAGGACAGCTCCGGCAATGGTGGCGCCGCCATCGCCGCCTATGCCGCGGCGGGCGGGATGCAGGCGACCATCTTCGTGCCCGCCAGCACCTCCCCGGCCAAGACGGTGCAGAGCCGCGCCAGCGGCGCCACCATCGAACTGATCCCCGGCAGCCGGCAGGACTGCGCCGATGCCGCCCTGGCCCGGGCGGAGACGCTGTTCTACGCCAGCCACAACTGGCACCCCTTCTTCCTGCATGGCACCAAGACGCTGGCCTATGAGCTGTGGGAGGATCTCGGCTTCCGCGCCCCGGACAACGTCATCGTCCCCTGCGGCGCCGGCTCGAACGTGCTGGGCTGCGGCATCGGCTTCGACGAATTGCTGCGGGCCGGGCAGATCGCGCGCCTGCCGCGCATCTTCGCCGCCCAGCCGGCACATTGCGCGCCGATCGCCCGCGCCTTCCTGCAACAGCCGCCGGTGCCGGCGCAGCCGACCATCGCGGAGGGCACCGCCATCGCCCAGCCCATCCGCCTGCGCGAATGCCTGGGCGTGCTGGAACGCAGCGGCGGCGGCGCGGTGATGCTGAGCGAGGCGGAGATCGCGGCGATGAC
Source organism: Pseudomonadota bacterium (assembly GCA_023390705.1). Classification (GTDB taxonomy): domain Bacteria; phylum Pseudomonadota; class Alphaproteobacteria; order Acetobacterales; family Acetobacteraceae; genus JAEWCI01. Next base: position 4,403 of record JAEWCI010000059.1, on the reverse strand, counting down.
GCTCGAACTCGCCCGCGGCGGCGTCTATGTCGAGCCGACCAGCGCCCAGGCCGCCGCCGCCTATGCCAAGCTGCTGGAAGCCGGGACGGTCCGCGCCGATGAGACGACGGTGGTGGTGCTGACCGGCTCCGGCCTGAAGGCCACGCAACGCCATGCCGAGCTGATGGGACTGGCACTGTAGGGGATGACCCTGGAACGCCGCATCGCCGGGCTTTTCGCCATGGACGAGGCGGCCTGGGCCCGCCACGCCAATCCCTGGAGCGGCTGGACCCGCCTGACTGCCCTCCCGGCCCTGGCGCTGGCCGCCTGGAGCCGCGACTGGATCGGCTGGTGGGCGCTGCTGCCCTTCGCCCTGGCCCTGGCCTGGACCTGGCTGAACCCGCGCCTCTTCCCACCGCCGCGCCGGCTGGATTCCTGGATGAGCCGCGGCGTGCTGGGGGAACGGCTGTGGCTGGCGCGCGACCAGGTGCCGGTGCCATCCTGGCACCGGCTTGTGCCGAACCTGCTGTGCCTGGCCGGGTTGGCCGGATTCGCCTGCCTGGCCTGGGGCGTGGCGGCGCTGCATGTCTGGCCGGCCCTGCTCGGCCTGGCAGTGGCCTATCTCGCCAAGCTGTGGTTCATCGACCGCATGGTGTGGCTGCACCATGACATGACCGGAGACGAGGAATGAGCGCCGCCGCGCCGCGTGTGGCCCTGTTGGGCTTTTCCATCGAATGCAACCGCTTCGCCCCGCCGGCGACCAGGGCGGACTTCACCGGCCGCTGCTGGGTGGCAGGCGAGGCGCTGGTCGCCGATGCCCGCAGCCCCGCCCCGGCGGCGCTGGGCGAGATGCCGGGCTTCGTCGCCGCCATGGACGCCGCCGGCCCCTGGCAGCCGGTGCCCATCCTGCTCGCCATGGCGGAGCCGAACGGCCCGGTGGAGCACGCGCTGTTCGAGGAGATGTGGGCCATCTGGAAGCGCGGGCTGGAAGCGGCGCGCGGCAAGGTGGACGGCGTCTATTGCGTGCTGCACGGCGCCGGCCTGACCACCGCGCTGGACGACCCGGAAGGCGCGCTGCAAGGCCTGGTGCGGGAGACGCTGGGCGATGTGCCGATGGTGTGCAGCTACGACCTGCACGCCAATGTCTCGGACGCGATGGTGCGCGACACCGATGCCTTCGTCGGCTACCGCACCAACCCGCATCTCGACATGCGCGAGCGCGGCGCCGAAAGCGCGGCGCTGCTGCACCGGCTGATGAGGGGCGAAAGATTCCACCGCGCCTTCCGCCGCCTGCCGATCGTCGCGCCGACGGTTTCGATGCTGACGGCGCAGGGGCCCTATGCCGAGGTCATCAATCTCGGCCAGGAACTGGCGGCGAAGGACGGGCGCATCGCCAATGTCAGCGTCATGGGCGGTTTCGCCTATGGCGACACGCCCTTCAACGGCATGGCCGTGGTCGTCACCGCCACCGACAGGGCGGCGGCCGAGGCGCTGGCCGATACCCTGGCCCGCGCCGCCTGGGACCGCCGGGATCGCTTCGTCGCGCGCCTGACCCCGCTGGAGGAGGCGACGCAGCGCGCCCTGACCAGCCCCGTGCCGCTGGCCTTCGCCGATGTGGCGGACAATCCCGGCGGCGGCGGCCGCGGCAACACCATGTTCATCCTGGAAGCCTTCCACAAGGCGGGGGTGCGGGACTGCCTCATCGGCATCATCCACGACCCCTTGCTGGCCGCCGACGCGCATGCCGCCGGGAAGGGCGGGCGCCTGACGGCCCGCTTCAACCGCCCGCAGGGCACGCTGCAAGCCGATGACGCCTTCAGCCATCCCTTCACGGCGGAGGCCGAGGTGGTGGCGCTCTCCGATGGCCGCGTCACCGGCCGGCGCGGCATCTATGCCGGCACGGCCATGCAACTCGGCCCCACGGCCGCTTTGCGGATCGGCGGCATCACCGTTGTCGTGGTGACGAACCGCGCGCAATGCGCCGACCCCGCCTTCTTCGAGCATCTCGGCCTGGACATCGCCAGGGCGCGCGCCGTGGTGGTGAAGTCGCGCGGCCATTTCCGCGGCGGCTTCGACGAGTTCTTCACGCATGAGCAGATTGTCGAGGTGGATTGCCCCGGCCTGACCTCGCCCATCCTCTCCCGCTTCAACTGGACGAAGCTGCCGCGGCCGGTGCTGCCGCTGGACCCTGATACGCAATGGAACCCTGCGGCATGACGCTGGACGACCTGCCCACCCCCTGCCTGGTGCTCGACCTCGGCATCCTGAAGCGCAACCTGGCGCGGATGCAGGCGGCGGTGGCGCGCCACCCCGGCCTGGTGCTGCGGCCGCATCTGAAGACGGCGAAGAGCCGCGCCGTGGCGGAGCTCGCCGCGCCGAACCACGGCCCGATCACCGTCAGCACCCTGGCCGAGGCGCGCTACTTCGCCGAGGGCGGCTGGCGCGACCAGATCTATGCCGTCGGCATCACGCCGCAGAAGCTGGACGCGGTGGCGGCGCTGAACCGCGCCGGGGCCGAGGTGAAGGTCATCACGGACGACCTGGAGGCCGCCCGCGCCATCGCCAGCCATCCCGGCCCACTCTACGCCCTGGTGGAGGTGGATATCGGCGAGGGCCGCGGTGGCATCGGGCCGGAGAGTGCCGAGCTGCTGGAGATCGCCCGCGCCCTCGGCCCCACCCTGCGCGGCGTGCTCAGCCATTCCGGCCACAGCTACAACGGCCGCAGCATCGCGGCGATGGAGGAGGTGGCGGAGCAGGAACGCGCCGGCATCGTGCGCGCCGCCGAACGCCTGCGCGCGGCGGGGCTGCGCTGCGATATCGTCTCGCTCGGCTCCTCCCCCACCGCGCTGCATGCGCGGCGGATGGATGGCGTGACCGATGTGCGGGCCGGCGTGTACATGTTCGGCGACCTGTTCCAGGCGCAGCTTGGCACGCATGGGCAGGAGGACATCGCGCTGACCGTGCTGGCCAGCGTCATCGGCCGCAAGCCGGCGCGCAACGCGGTGCTGCTGGATGCCGGCGGGCTGGCGCTCTCCAAGGACCGCAGCACCCAGGCGGCGCCGAAGGATTACGGCTTCGGCCTGATGCTGGACGAGGATGGCAGGCCGGGCTTCGGGGAGGTGATCCTGGCCCGCACCCATCAGGAACATGGCGAGGCCGTGGGCAGCGCGCCGCTGCCCTTCGAGAGACTGCCGATCGGCGCCCGCGTGCGCGTGGCGCCCAACCACACCTGCATGACCGCCGCGGCGCATGACCGCTACTACGTGGTGGATGGCGGGCGCGAGGTGGTGGCGGTGTGGGACCGGGTGAACGGCTGGTAGCCCTCAGCGCTTCCGCTTCGGCGCCCGTTTCGTCGTCTTGCGGGTGGCGGCCTTCACCGCCGCCCGCTGCGCCTGGCGCAGGGCATTGGCGGCATGGCCCATCCACCACCCGGCCACCCGGTTGGCGGCGGAAAGCCACAGGCTGCGCGGTGTGCCCTTCATACCTTTACATTTTATTATCCTTTACATTTTATTATTCTGCTGCGTAACATTAGAGCCTGTTTCCTCACGGATTGCACTGCAACATGGCAGCACCCGATCACGAGGCCGACGAAACCAAAAAGCAAACAACGCAGATCGCTGCGTTTTCATGGGCTGACAACAGTACCAGCAGCGACACTCAAAATTGCGCATCGAATGCCTTGGGCTATCGCTCCACCGGAGCGTCAATACGTGCCCGAGTTTGGCGAACGCCTAATGGCGAATGGCGGTGGGGTTTAATTGATGATGACGGAGATCGTCTACCGGCTGTCGATTATTTTTTCTCAATGGCCGACGCACAAGCAGCCGCAGAAGAGTGGTGGCTGGCCAATGGCGGTTGGCATAAAGTTCCATCCCCACTGAGACATGGCAATTCTGCAGTCCTGGCGAATAGCGGTGATGGCACATGGGCACCGGCAGCACCTAGGGCCCCGACAGAGCCGCCTCCACTCAAGGAAGAAGTCCAACGCGGGGAAACAGCACCACTCACGCCAATAATTCGCCAAATTCGTCAACAAAAGCAGATCATCATAAGAAACAGACCTGCAACCGGCACCTTGCCATTTAAAAACAAACCCAACAGAAAGGGCGTTAAGGTCAAGCGAAGAAAAAAAAGAAAAGTGCGAACCAACTGTATCAACATTTTTCCTTGATGCTTTTCCATAGCCATACAAAGCTCAGCATTATGTCGCGAGCGGCATCTGAACACATCAGCTTATCGCCAGTAGCCGCGGCGCTGGACAGCACCGGGGCGAACGGGCGAGGCTGGGCGACAAACCTGAGAGCCCGTCCAGGAAGTTTATGAGCGAGCCAGGCGCCTTGCCATGAGCTTGATCATGGCCAGGCGGATCAAGGCGACCGAGGTCCTGGCCAGGTTTTCGAGGTTGCGCGCGAGACGGCGGC
>JAEWCI010000040.1 GCA_023390705.1 Pseudomonadota bacterium | reverse complement strand
AGCCTGGCCAATGCGGCCGGCGGCAATCGCGGGCTCTCGCCGCAGGCGGTGGTGGAACTGGCCCAGGCCGCCTGCCGCCGCGCCGGGGCAAACCCGCGCGTGGCGGTGGATGCCGGCGCGCACATGTTCCCCGCCACCAGCTTCTGGCAAGCGGAGCGACCGGGCGACCTGCTGATCTCCAACGGGCTCGCCACCATGGGCTTCGCCCTGCCCGCCGGCATCGCCGCCGCCCTGCACGACCCGAGGCGCGGCGCCATGGCCTTCACCGGCGATGGCGGGCTGCTGATGGCACTGGGCGAATTGGCCACGGCGGCGGTGCTGGGGGTGAAGCTGGTGGTGGTGGTGTTCAACGACAGCACCCTCTCGCTCATCGACATCAAGAAGTCCGAGCGCGATATGCCTGAAGGCTCGCTGGGCTGGCCGATGGCGGATTTCGCCGGGGTGATGCGCTCGGTCGGCGGCCTTGGCCTGCGGGCGCGGGACGAGGCGGAATACGCCGCGGCGCTGGACCAGGCGCTGGCCGCCGGGGGCCCGGTGGTGCTGGACGTGCTGGTGGACCCCGGCAGCTACCCGGCGCAGATCAAGGCGCTGCGGGGGTAGGGCATTACAGCCAGGGCGCTCCCCGTGAGCCGCGGCGAAGGGGAGTTGCCCTGGCGGAAGCCGGCGCCCGGGCGCAGAATCCCGGGGCGCGCCGCCCATCCTCGGGACGGCCGCCGGAGATGCGCCCATGCGTGCCATGCTGCTGCGCCGCGCCCCGGGCCGGCTGGAAGCCTGCGCGGTGCCCGACCCCCGCCCCGGCCCTGGCCAGCTTCTGCTGCGCGTCCATGCCTGCGCGGTCTGCCGCACCGACCTGCATGTGGTGGATGGCGAACTGCCCTCGCCCAAGCCGGACCTGGTGCCGGGGCATGAGATCGTCGGCCGGGTGGTGGAGGCCGGGCCGGGGGTGGAGCGCTTCCGCCCCGGCGACCGGGTCGGCGTGCCCTGGCTGGGCTTCGCCTGCGGAGAATGCCGCTTCTGCCGCGAAGGGCGGGAGAATCTCTGCGAATGGGCGCGCTATACCGGCTACCAGATGGACGGCGGCTACGCCGAACTGACCGTCGCCGATGCCCGCTTCTGCTTCGCCCTGCCCGATGCCTACAGCGATGCCGAGGCCGCGCCGCTGCTCTGCGCCGGGCTGATCGGCCACCGCGCCCTGCGCATGGCCGGTGACGCAAGGCGCCTCGGCCTCTACGGCTTCGGCGCGGCGGCGCACATCGTCGCCCAGGTGGCGCGCCACGAAGGGCGCGAGGTCTTCGCCTTCACCCGGCCGGCCGACGGCGCGGCGCAGGGCTTCGCGCGGGAATTGGGTGCCGTCTGGGCCGGCGCATCGGACGAAGCGCCGCCCGAGAAGCTGGACGCCGCCATCATCTTCGCCCCGGCCGGCGCGCTGGTCCCGGCGGCGCTGCGGGCGGTGGAGCGCGGCGGTACGGTGGTCTGCGCCGGCATCCACATGAGCGACATCCCCTCCTTCCCCTACGAAATCCTCTGGCAGGAACGGGTCCTGCGCTCCGTGGCGAACCTGACGCGGGCGGATGGCGAGGCTTTCCTCGCCCTGGCACCCAGGGTGCCGGTCCGCACCACGGTGGAAACCCTGCCCCTGGCCGAGGCCAACACCGCGCTGGACCGGCTGCGCGCCGGCCAGGTGACCGGCGCGCTGGTGCTGGAGCCTTAGAGTATCGGCACCTTCCGGTGCCAGTCGGTGTCGCGCTGGAAGGCATCCGCCGCCCGCAGCACCGTGGCCTCGGCGAAGGGCCGCCCCGCCAGTTGCAGCCCGACCGGCAGGCCACGATCGTCGAAGCCGCAGGGGATGCTGACCGTGGGCAGGCCGAGATAGTTGAAGGGCCTGGTATTCGCGCTGACGGCCATGAAACGCGACCAATTCTCCGGGTTCGCGTCGATATCCGTCTCGGCCAGGGTCGGCACGCGGGTGCGCAGCGTCGGCGTGGCCACCAGGTCGTAGCCGGTCAGCGCCCGGGCGACGAAGGCGCGCAGCAGCGGGCCACGGCGCGACAGCGCCTCCACATAGTAATGCCCCGGCAGCGCATAGCCGCCATACAGCCGCGCCGAGAGGTGGATGGCATAGTCGCCGGGATGCTCGCGCATCCAATTGGCATGGATCGTCGCGCCTTCCACCCGGCTGAGCACCGCGACATAGGCCATGATCGCCGCCATTTCCGGCACCGCGATGCGCTCCACCACGGCGCCGCGCGCTGTCAGCACCTCGAGCGCCTTCTCGAAACCCGCGACCACCGGGGCATCGGCGCCGTCGAAGAAGTGCGTGTCGCAGACCGCGATGCGCAGGCCGCGGATGTCGCCGGTCAGCGCCGCCTCGTAGTCCGGCACCTCCTCCCTGGCGCTGGTCGGGTCCTTCGGGTCGTGCCCGGCGGTCACCGCCATGAAGCGCGTGGCGTCGCGCGCCGTCCGCACCAGCGGCCCGACATTGTCGCAGGAGAAGGAGAGCGGCATGACGCCGGCGCGCGAACCCCGCGTCTGCGTGCCCTTCAGCCCCGTCACGCCGCAGAGCCCCGCCGGCAGGCGGATGGAGCCGCCGGTATCGGAGCCCAGCGCCGCATAGAAGAACCGCGCGGCAACACCGGCGCCGGAGCCCGAGGAGGAACCGCCGGTGCAGTGGGGCAGGTTCCAGGGGTTGTGGCAATGGCCGAAATGCGCGTTGTGCCCGGTGGGATTCTGGGCGAATTCCGCCATGTTCAGCGTGCCCATGTCGATGGCGCCGGCGGCGTCCAGCCGCTGGAGCACCGTCGCCGTCACCTTCGGCACGAAATCACGCCGGATCTTCGAGCCGCAGGTGGAAACCTTGCCGGCGCGGTAGTACATGTCCTTGTGCATCATCGGCACGCCGGCCAGCCGGCCGGGCTTCGCGCCGGCGGCACGCGCCTTGTCGGCCGCAAGGGCGGCGGCCAGCGCCTCCTCCCGGTCCAGGCGGATGACGGCGTTGACCTTGCCGTCATGCGCCTCGATCCGGGCAAGGCAGCTTCGCACCAGCGCCTCGGCCGTCACCTCGCCGCGGGCGAAGGCATCGGCCGCCTCGGTCATGGACAGCGTGGAGAGATCGCTCACCGGCCCGGCTCCCTGCAGTCGCGCAGCGCGGCCTCGAAGCTGCTCGGCTCGTCCTCGAAGACCAGGGTGCCGCGCAGCTTCTCCAGCTCGGCGATCAGCCCGGCGAAATCTGCCAGGCCGCGACGGGCCGCCTGGTTCGGGAGACTGATGCCGCTCCAGCGGCGGATCGCCTCCTTGGTCGGCACGGTGAGCTCGGGTTCCATTCATCCTGCCCCTTGGTTGTGCAAGCCGCGCCCATCCTGGACCGGATGGGCGCGTGATGGCAGGGTCTTCGCAATCGCCATGCCGCGTGGCAGCCTGCCGGTCAATTCGATACCAAGGAAACCCCATGAAGGTCGCCCTGACCGAACCGATCGAGCCGGTCGGCCTGCGCATCCTGGCCGAGGCCGGGCTGGAGGTGGTGGAGGGCCGCGGCGGCGCGCAATCGCCGGAGGAGTTGCGCGCGCTCTGCGCCGATGCCTCGGCGGTCATCGTGCGCCAATTGCTGCCGCCCGACCTTGCCTCCCGCAGCCCGAAGCTGCTGGTGGCGGCGCGGCATGGGGTGGGCGTGGACCTCATCCCGGTGGAGGACTGCACGGCGAATGGCGTGGTCGTTACCAAAGTCCCCGGTGCCAATGCCGATGCGGTGGCGGAATTCGTCGTGGCACAGATGCTGGCGGCGGCGCGCAACCTCCAGGCCATGCATGCCACGCTGCTGAAGGATGGCTGGGCGAAGGCCCGGGCGATGAGCGCGCGGGCCGGCGAGTTGACCGGGCGGACGCTCGGCATCGTCGGTGTCGGCGCCATCGGCGGCAGGCTGGCAGAAATCGCCCATCACGGCTTCCGCATGACGGTGCTGGGCCACCAGCGGCGGCGGGAGGCGCTGCCGGGCTTCGTGCAATACACGGATCTGCCAAGGCTGTTCGCCGAAAGCGACTACATCGCCCTGGCCTGCCCGTTGACGCCGGAAACGCGCGGTCTGGCCTCGGCGGAACTGATCGCGCGCATGAAGCCGGCGGCCTGGCTGTGCAACGTCTCCCGCGGCGGCACGGTGGATGAACCGGCACTGGTGCGCGCGCTGCGGGAAGGCCGGATCGGCGGCGCGGCGCTGGATGTCTTCGCCGAACAGCCGCTGGCCGGGGACCATCCGCTGCGGGCGCTGCCCAATGTGGTGCTCTCGCCGCATTGCGCCGGCATCTCCCGCGAAAGCGCCACGCGCATGAGCCAGGTGAGCGCCGAGGAGGTGGTGCGCGTGCTGCGCGGCGAGGCGCCGCTGAACTTCATCAACCCGGAGGTCGCGGAACGCCACCGCGCCCGCCGCGCCGCACTGGGGCTGAAGCCATGAGGATCACCCGCGTCGAGGGCACCTGGGTTCATGTGCCCATTCCGCCCGAGCGCCAGCACATTTCCGATTTCGGCCGGCAGCCCAGCTTCGATTCCGTCATCGTGCGGATCGAGACCGATGCCGGCATCACCGGCTGGGGCGAGGCCAAGGCCGGCGGCGCCAGCACGGCGAGTTGCGCCGGGCTGGCCGCCATCATCAACCAGGATTTCGCGCCGCTGCTGCTGGGCGAGGACCCCCGCGACATCTCCCGCCTCTGGGACGTGCTCTACAACCTGCCGCGCCAGGGCTTCGCGCTGGCCGAGGGGCATGTCTTCCCGCAGCTTGGCCGGCGGGGGCTTTCCGTTTCCGCCATCGCCGGGGTGGACCTGGCGCTGTGGGACATCCTGGGCAAGTCGCTGAACGCGCCGGTCTGGCGGCTGCTGGGTGGGCGGCGCGCCGCCAGGATGCCGGCCTATGCCAGCGGCGGCTGGGCGGACGAGGCCGGCATCGGCGCGCAATTGCTGGGCTATTGCGAGAAGGCCGGCTTCCGCGCGGTGAAGATGCGCGTCGGCATCATGGATGGCTCCCCGGCCCGCTCCGCCGCCCGGGTGCGCGCGGCACGCCGCGCCCTTGGCCCGGATATCAAGCTGATGGCCGATGCGCACGGCACCTGGACCGTGGCCGAGGCCAAGGCCTTCTGCCGCCTGGTGGAGGATCAGGACCTGTTCTGGTTCGAGGAGCCGGTGACGGCCGACGACAAGCAGGGCCAGGCCGAGGTCCGCCGCAGCAGCGCCATCCCGATCTCCAGCGGCGAGAGCGACTTCACCCGGCACGACTTCCGCGAGCTGGCGGAGCTGCGCGCCGCGGATGTGCTGCAGCCGGACCTCGCCATCGCCGGCGGGCTGACCGAGGGGCTGCGCATCGGCGCCATCGCCAGCGCCTTCAACCTGCGCCTGGCGCCGCATCTGTGGTCCGGCGCGCCGGCCTTCGCCGCCGGGCTGCACCTGGCGGCCAGCCAGCCCGCCGGCTTCATCCTGGAATACTCGCTGGGCCACAACCCCATGCTGCACGACCTGATCGAGGAAAGCTTCCCGGTCGAGAACGGCATGGTCGAGGTGTCCGACCGTCCTGGCCTCGGCATCACCGTGCGCGAGGACTTCCTGAACCAGCATGCGAGGCGGCCATGAAAATCCGCGAGATCAAGGCCTATCCCACCAGCTTCCCGGTGCCGAAGAAGGGCGGCGTGCGCCTGGGGATCGGCCAGGCGGTGAAGCGCGACGCGGTGGTGGTGAAGGTCACCACCGAAAGCGGGCTGGTCGGCTGGGGCGAAAGCCATCATGGCCGCGCCCATACGGCCATCGCGAAGCTGATCGAGACGACGCTCTCCCAGCTCATCGCCGGCATGGATGCCGCCGACGTCACCGGCATCTGGGCGAAGATCTACAAATACCAGCTCGGCAGCCATGGCATGGGCGCGGCCTGCGCCATGGCGATGAGCGGCATCGACATGGCGCTGTGGGATATCCGCGGCAAGGCGGCGGGCTGGCCGCTCTACCGGCTGCTCGGCGGCAGCGCGCGGCCCGTCCCGGCCTATGCCGGTGGCGTCGCGCTGGGCTACCAGCCGCCGGCGCAACTGGTCGATGAGGCCGCGCCCATGGTCGAGTCCGGCTACAAGGCACTCAAGCTGCGCGTCGGCGACACCGTGCGCGACGATATCGAGCGCATGCAGGCCGTGCGCAATTCCTTCGGCGATGCGCTGACCATCCTGACGGACGCCAATACCGGCTACTCCATCCATGACGTCCGCCGGGTGATGCCGGTGATGGACGAACTGGATATCGGCTGGCTGGAGGAGCCCTTCCCGGCCCATGACCACCACCACTACGCCCAGGCCGCCAGCTATGGCCACACGCCGCTGGCGGCCGGCGAGAACCACTTCACGCGGTTCGAATTCACCCGGGTGCTGGAGGATCGGGTCATCACCATCTGGCAGCCGGACCTTTCCAAGTGCGGCGGCATCACCGAAGCCCTGCGCATCGCAGCCATGGCCAGCGCCTTCAAGATCCCGGTCAACCCGCATTCCTCGATGACCGGCATCAACCAGGCGGCCTCCATCCACCTGCTGGCGGCCATCGAGAATGGCGGCTATTTCGAAGCCGATCTCAGCCGCGGCAACAAGTTCCGCGATGAACTGGGCAGCGAGCCCTGGAGGATCGGCAAGGATGGCTGCGTGCGGCCGCTGGAAGCCCCGGGTATTGGCGTGGAGGTGGACGAGGCCTTCCTGGCCGCGCATCCCGCCATCGAGGGCCCAGGCTATGTCTAGACAGAAAACGGCGCCGCCAAGTTGAAGGCCGTGCCCGGTTTTCATCCACGGCGGGCCGGCCATTCCGGTGAGAAACTGACACGAGCGGCATCGGTCCCTGACCGGTGCCGAGGCCAGGAACGCGGCCCGCCTGACGACCGAGGGGCAGTTGATCGGCCTGATCAACTGCCGGTGGTATGAGAGGAAAGAGGGGGAAAGAACGCCGATGCCACACCTGATCCTTGCCGCGCTGCTGGCCCTGGGCCTCGCCGCGCCGGCGGCCGCCGAGCCGCGCCAGCCCAGTCCGGCCCAGGCGGCGCAGCAGCAGCGCATGCGGGACTGCAATGCCCGGGCGAAGGAGCAGACCCTGCGCGGCGATGCCCGCAGCACCTTCATGCGGCAATGCCTTTCGCGCCGCGGCACCCCTGCCGCCGCGGCACCGGCCGCCGGTAGTTAGCGGCGCGCTCCCCTTCCCTGGCGCCCGCCGCGGGCCAGGGCCTCGCATGTCGGGTTGTCGCCGACGCCAAGCTGGATGGTCGGCAGCAGCGCCAGCGGCCCGGCCAGCACGCCAAGGCCGGCCGCCGCGGCGCCGCGCGCCCCGGCCTCGGCCAGGTTGGGCAGCACGTTCGGGTCCTTGAAGCTGCCGGTGATGCCGATGGTCGCCGGCAGCGAACCGACGGTCAGCTCCTTCGCCGCGGTGCGCAGCCTGAGATCCAGCCTTTCGCGCCGCAGGTCCACCGTCCCGCCGACGGTGATCTCGGAACTCTCGGTCTCCAGCAGGACGGTGCGCGAATGCAGGACGCCGCCGCGCAGCCCGAAATCGCCGATGAAGCATTCAATGCGGGTGCGCTCCGGGACGCCCAGCGCCGAAAGGATGGCGCGGCCGAATTGCAGGCCGGAAAGGTCCACCACCAGGGCGCTGAGATTGCCGCCGGCCATCACCACGGTGACCTCGCCATTGCCGCTGCCGAGGATATCCGCCAGGGACCGGCCCATGCCTTCGATTCTCCCCACCCCGCCCAGCAGCCCGCCGCCGCGCACGCCCAGCGGCTGCAGCAGGCGGGAGACATCCACGCGGCGCATCTCGAAATCCCCGCGCGTCCGCATGCTGCCATTCTCCTGCGGAGTCAGGACGAAATTGCCGCCCAAGGTGCCCTGGCCGATGCTGAAGCGGACCGGCCGCAGGGTGATGACACCGGCATCGATCGCCATCTCCACCGCGAGGTTGTCCAGCGGCACATTGCGGTCCTCGATCCGTTCCCCGCGGTAGCGTAGCCGCACATCGGCCGCGAGCAGCTTGGGGATGCTGATCGGCGTGTCAGGCAGCAGGCGCGGGCTGGCCTCGGCCTCTCGAAGCCTCTCGCGCTGTTCCGGCGTCTGGCCCGGCGTGGTGCGGCGGCCTGGCGTGGCGCCGACGAAGCCGCCGAGATCGGCCAGATCCACCCTGGTGGAGTGCAGATCGGCCGTCAGCAACGGGCGTTCGCGCCCGGGTGTGACGGCAAGGTCGCCCGCCAGGTCGCTGCGGCCGACACGGCCACGCATTTCGGTGAAGCGGAAGCTGCCTTCGGCATAGTCCAGTTTGCCTTCCACCCGGAACGGCGGGGTGCTGGGGGTGGCGATGCCGATGAGCGGGTGCAGCAGCCGCATGTCCGGCCCGGCCAGCACCAGCTTCAGCGCCGCGCCACGCAGCTGCAGCGGATCCTGGATGGTGCCTTCCAGGCTGGCCTCGGTCGGGCCGTTGGCCAGTTGCAGCGCCACCGGCCAGGGCCGGTCCGCCTCGCGCAGCGCCAGCACCCCGCCGCCGGTAAGGCGGGCGGTGAAGTCCTGGCCGGCGTAGCGGCCGCGTGCTTCGGCCAGCAATTGGGGTTCCTGCCCCGCTGCTTCCTGGGTGCCGAAACCAAGTTCGAAGTCCGCATCCAGCTTCGCCAGGGAAACCGCCGCCCGGCCCTCCGTGATGCGCAATTCGCCGATACGCGGGGAATCGCCGGAGCCTGTCTCGCCGGCGGGGGCCGGCAGGTCGAAAAGGTAATTGGCGCTGGCGTCTTCGCGCTGCCGCGCCTGCAGGGCCGGCTGCTCCAGAGCCACCAGGGGCAGCACCAGGCCGTCGCCACGCAGCCAGGCCATCAGGTCGAGATCGAGGCGCAGGCGCGGCACCGCGGCAAAGGGCGGCTCCTGCGGGAAATCCGGTGGGTTGGCGATGCGCACATCCTCCGCCGTGACGGTGACGATCCGCCCCGGCGCGACATGCAGATGCGCGACGGTCACCTGCCGCCCCAGCGCTGCCGAGGCGCGGGATTCCACCAGCGGGATGAACCAGTCCCAGGACCAGAACGCGACCAGCCCGGCCACGACCAGCACAGGCAGGCCAATCCAGGCCAGAAGGCGTAGCCCTTTGCGACGGGTCATGGCTGGCAACCCTGCATCGTTACCTCCCTGTCCCGCCGGACAAGACGCATCAGGGCAGGCGCGGTTCGCCAGGCAGGGCAATGGCGGTAGCGCAACCGCAAGCGAATGTGCGAGGCTGCAACGCCGGCCGCCCCGCCATCTGTCGGCAACCCGTCGAGCCGGCAGCCGCTAGTCCCTGGCCGGTGCCAACAGGCGCACCGGCCACGGCCAGAGCATTCTCACGCCGGGCTGAAACACCCGGCGACGCGGAGAATGCAAAAAAACAACAAGCTGAAGCGGTATCACGGTGCGCGGCTACGGTGATACGGCGCCAGCGTTCCGTTTTTCGCGTGATCCACGCTTTCCGGTGATTCCGCCGCAAGCGATCACGCCATGGGCTGTGTGGCAGGAGGCTTGTGATGGCAGAGCATGGTCGCGGGGCAAAGCGTGGCGCAGGCAGTGCGGTGCTGGCCGGCTCCTGGCCGGAATTGCCTTTCATGCTGCTCGGTGCCAGTGCCCTGCTGGCGCTGCCCCTCGTGCTCGGCCAGGGTGGCAATTGGCATACCGCCATCGCCGCGGGGCTGGCCTGCCTGGCCTGCCCCGGCGCGGCCATCGAGGCGATGAGCGGCCTGGCGCGGTTGACGATGTGGCTGTGGGGCGAGGACAAACGGTAGCGCCACCTGCCGGGGCGGAAGCGCCCTACGCGATCTCGCGCACCAGCTTTGCCCGCAGGGCGCGGGCGATGTCGTGGCGCCCCTCGGCGCTGGCGACGAAGGCACCCGGGCCGCCAATGACCTCCCGCCGGTAGGTTTCGGCCAATGGCTCGCCGAAACGGGTCACCTGGCCGGAGGCGGCCACCGCCAGGGCGTTGATGGTGATGCCCGCCGCCACCGCCGCATCGCGCGCCTGCGGCGCCCGCACATGCGAACGCATGTCCGGCCCGTCGCCTGAAAGATCTATCACCCGCTCCGCTGCCGTGAAGGGCGCGCGGGCAAGCAGGGCCATGGCATGGTCCAGCGCGTCGCCGATGGCATTGTAGCTCTGCGGACTGCGCGGCGCTTCCAGCACCGCCCGGGCCAGGGCAGCGGCGGAGGCGGCGTCGCTCATCCGGTGCCAGTCCACTACTGTCTCAGCGCCGCCGGGCGAGCCCCATTCCACCATGGCGACGCCAATCGCGCCGCGCGGCTTGCTGCGGATGGCGGCAAGCACCGCGGGGTGGGAGAGCGCCTCGGCATAGCCTTCGCGCTGCAGGCGGAACTCATCCGCGTCAATGCTGCCGCTGGCATCCACCGCCAGCACCAGCAGCAGGTCCACTGCCGGAGCTTCGGCGGCGGCCGGCAGCGCGGCCAGGGCGGCAGGCAGGGCGATGAAGTCGCGGCGGTGCATGCGGACCTCCCTCGCTGAAGGCAGCGGCGCAGCATGCCGGGCGTACGGCGCGGCGCCAAGCAGCTTCCAGCCGGGCATCGCCGGCCGGGCAGCAGGGCGGCGGCCAAACCGTGCGACGCCACCACCCATCGCCCCGACGCGGGACTACGGTCCGGCCTTGGCCTTTGCGCCACACAGCCTGCGGCGCATCACAGTGCCTCGCCAGCCACCCAGCCGCTCGACCAGGCCCATTGGAAATTGTAGCCGCCGAGCCAACCCGTGACGTCCACCGCCTCACCGATCACATGCAGGCCCGGCACCGCCCTGGCTTCCATGCTGCGGGAGGAGAGCGCCGCGGTGTCCACCCCGCCAAGCGTGACCTCGGCCTTGGCATAGCCCTCGGTGCCGCTGGGCCGCAGCCGCCAGGAGCGCAGCAGGGCGGCAAGGCCATGCAGGGCGCGGTCCGGCTGATCGCCCATAGGGCGCGGCGGCAGATACGCCTCGGCCAGGACCTGGGCGAGCCGCTGCGGCAGGCCTTCGGCCAGCACGGTGCGGGGCTCCGCCTTGGGGCGGGCACGCTTGCCTTCCAGGAGGAAAGCCGCGGGGTCCTGGCCGGGCAGCAGGTCCAGCACGATCTCCTCCCCCTCCCGCCAGTAGGAGGAGATCTGCAGGATCGCCGGGCCGGACAGGCCGCGATGGGTGAACAGCATCGCCTCCCGGAAGCGCCGCTTTCCGGTGGCGGCGGTGCAGTCCAGCGCGACGCCGGACAGCCCGCGCATCAACGAGAGTTCACTGCCGGCGAAGGTCAGCGGCACCAGGGCGGGGCGTGTTTCGGTCACGGGCAGGCCGAAGCGCCGCGCCACGTCATGGGCGAAGCCGGTGGCGCCCATCTTCGGGATGGAAAGCCCGCCGGTGGCCAGCACCAGTGCCGGGGCCGCGAAGCTGCCCTGGCTGGTTTCCACCCGGAAGCGGTCCGCCCGGCTGATCTCCGTCACGCGGCAGCCCAGCCGCAGCGCCACCCCTACCGCCGCGCATTCGGCCAGCAGCATCGCCACCACCTGCCGCGCCGAACCGTCGCAGAACAACTGGCCCAGAGTCTTCTCGTGGAAGGCGATGCCGTGCCTGCGCACCAGGGCGATGAAGTCGTGCTGGGTGAAGCGCGCCAGGGCGGATTTGCAGAAATGCGGATTGGCCGAGAGAAACCGGTCCGGCGCGCAATCCAGATTGGTGAAATTGCAGCGCCCGCCGCCGGAGATCAGGATCTTCTTCCCCGCCTCCTCGGCATGGTCCAGCAGCAGCACCCGCCGGCCGCGCCGCCCCACGCTGATGGCACAGATCAGCCCCGCGGCGCCGGCGCCGATGATAATGGCATCATATCCGGCCATGGGGGGCTCAGGCGGCGGCCTCTTCCCGCGCAGTGGCGCCGACCATGTCCAGCGCCAGCAATTCCGCCACCTTTATGCCGTCCACCGCGGCGGAGAGGATGCCGCCGGCATAGCCCGCCCCCTCCCCCGCCGGGTAGAGGCCGCGCGTGTTCAGGCTCTGCCCGTCCTCGCCGCGGCGGATGCGGATGGGCGAGGAGGTGCGCGTCTCCACCCCGGTCAGCACCGCGTCATCCATGGCGAAGCCCTTGATCTGACGGTCGAAGGCGGGCAGCGCCTCGCGGATTGCGGCCACCACGAAATCCGGCAGGCAGCGGGCAAGATCGGTCGGCGTGACGCCGGGGCGGTAGGAGGGCACCACGCTGCCCAGATGCGTGGAAGGACGGCCGGCGAGGAAATCCCCCACGAGCTGCGCCGGGGCGAAGTAATTGCTGCCGCCCGCCTCGAAGGCCAGGCGTTCCCAGTGGCACTGGAACTCGATGCCGGCCAGCTTCCCGCCCGGATAGTCCGCCGGGGTGATGCCGACGACGATTCCGGCATTGGCGTTGCGCTCATTGCGCGAATACTGGCTCATGCCATTGGTGACGAGGCCGCCCGGCTCCGATGCCGCGGCCACCACCGTGCCGCCCGGGCACATGCAGAAGCTGTACACCGCTCGCCCATTGGCACAATGGTGCACCAGCTTGTAGTCGGCGGCGCCCAGCAGCTTGTTGCCGGCGAAGGGGCCGAAGCGGGCGCGGTCGATCAGCGATTGCGGGTGTTCGATCCGTACGCCCATGGAGAAGGGCTTGGCTTCGATATGGACGCCGCGCGCTTCCAGCATGGCGAAGGTATCGCGCGCGCTGTGGCCGATGGCGAGCACGACATGCCGCGCCGGGATCACCTCGCCGCTTTCCAATTTCACACCGGCCATGGCGCGGCCGCCATCCGGCGCGGTCTCCATCAGCAGGTCCACCACCTTGGACTGGAAGCGGTATTCGCCGCCCAGCGCCTCGATCCTGGCGCGCAAGTGCTCCACCATCGTCACCAGCCGGAAGGTGCCGATATGTGGCTTGCCCAGATACAGGATTTCCGGCGGCGCCCCGGCCTCGACGAATTCCTCCAGCACCTTGCGGCCGTGGTGGTGCGGGTCCTTGATTCCCGAATGGAGCTTGCCGTCGGAAAAGGTCCCTGCCCCGCCCTCGCCGAACTGCTCGTTGGATTCCGGGTGGAGGTTGGAGCGGCGCCAGAGGTCCCAGGTGTCCTTCGTACGTTCCCGCACCACCTTGCCGCGGTCCAGGATGACGGGGCGGAAGCCCATCTGGGCCAGCACCAGCCCGGCCAGCAGCCCGCAGGGCCCGGCGCCGATCACCAGCGGGCGCTCCTCCAGGCCTTCCGGCGCATGGGTGACGAAGCGGTAGCGCGTGTCGGGCGTCGGCGCCACGTGGCGGTCGCCGGCATGGCGCCGCAGCACCGGCTTCTCGTCGCGCAACGCGACATCCACGGTATAGACGAAACAGACAGCATTCTTCTTCCGCGCATCCCAGGCGCGGCGGAAGATGGAAAATTCCAGCGGTTCCGCTGCTGCCAGCCCGAGGCGATGGCGGATTGCCTCCTCCAATGCCTCGGGCTTGTGGTCGAGCGGCAGTTTCAGTTCGGTCAGGCGCAGCATCCGGGCCCTATAGCACCGGCCTGCCCCTCGCGCCTCAACGCAGGCCGAAGAAAGCGAGGACGGCCAGGACGACGACCACCAGGCCGACGATGTAGATGATGTTGTTCATGCCGGGTTTTCCTTGGCGATGGGCCTTTCCGGCGCCGGCCAGGGCCAGCGCCAGCGGCTTTGCAGCGCATGAGCCGGCGAAAAGTGCGCCAGGCGGAATCGCCGGCGCGTCAGCGCCGTGGGGCGGTGACGGCGCCACCGACCGCGCCGACCCCGCCGCCGATCAGCGCGCCGGTCG
>JAEWCI010000030.1 GCA_023390705.1 Pseudomonadota bacterium | reverse complement strand
ACCCGGGCCGGGGCCGGGCTGCGCCAGGGCCGGCAAGGCCGCCAGCGCGGCCACCGCCCCGAACAGCGCGATACGGATGGGCTTCATGCGATTCATCTCCTGCATCGCGGCGAACAACGCCGCTGGCAGGATAATGGGGCGGGCATGTAACGCGCGCGTTGCGCTGGCACGGATGGCGCGTGAGGAAACGTAACCCGCCGCATCCCGGCACCGGGCATTTCCGCGTCAGCGCGCCGGCGTGCCGGGCTCGCCCAGGTCCCACCACAGGCCGGCGAAGGCCAGCAGCCCTTCCCGGGCCACGCCCTTCAGCAGGTGTTCGTCCGGGCCGTGCTGCTTGCAGCCATTGTAGCTGTGCGGCACCCAGACCAGCGGCACGCCCAGATGTTCCACGAAGACATCCCCTGGCAGCCCGCCGGAGGCATTGGGGATGATCTGCACCCGCTTGCCGAGGCTGCGCTGCATGCTGGCCTGGGCCCAGCGCACCCAGGGCGCGTCGGGCGCGGTGCGGCTGGCCGGCATGCGCACCGCCGCGTTCTCGATCCTCACGAGTTGCAGCCCATGCGCGTCAAGGTGGCGGCGCAGCGCCGGCATGAAGCCCGCCGGGTCGCTGTCCACGGTGTAGCGGATCTGGCAATGCGCCCGGGCTTCCGGCGCCACCGCGTTCACCGGGTTCTCCGGCCGGCCGGAGAGCATGGCCAGCACGATGAAGCTGTTCCAGCCATAGATCTTCTCGGCGGGCGAGAGGCCCGGCTCGCCCCAGCCCTCGTCAATGGTCGCGGCATCGCCGCCGCCGCCCACCGGGCAGCCTTCCAGCACCGCCCGCACCGCCGGCGGCACGCCGGCCTGGCCGCCCTGCGGCAGCCAGTCCCGCACCAGGACCCTGCCGTTGCGGTCCATGATGGTGGCGATGGCATGGGAGAGGAGCACCGCCGGGTCGGTCGTCAGCCCGCCCCAATGGCCGGAATGCACCCCGCCCTCACGCAGCTTCACCACGAGGTCGAAGTTGAAGCTGCCGCGGGTGCCGGTGGCGATGGTGGGCAATTCCGGCTCAACCCGTGGTCCGTCCGAGGCGATCAGCGCATCCGCCGCCAGGGCTTCGGCGCGCGCGGCGACGAATTCGCGCAGCCCCTTGCTGCCGCGCTCCTCGGCCATTTCCAGCACCAGCTTCACATTGGCGCCGAGCTTCCCGCCGCGTTCCGCCAGCACCGCTTCCAGCGCCGCCAGGTTGATGGCGTGCTGGCCCTTGTTGTCCGCGGTGCCACGACCGTACCAGAGTTCCCCTTCCTCGGTCAGCGTCCAGGGGGCGAGACCCTGGCGCCACTGGTCCTCCAGCCCCCGCACGGTATCGCCATGGCCGTAGAGCAGCACGGTCGGCCGCGCCGGGTCCTCGATGCGCTCGGCCGTGAGGATGGGGCCGAAGCCCGCCAGCGGGTTGGGATGGATGGCGACGCTGAAGCCCAGCCTTTCGAGCCAGGGGCGGATGGCGCCATCCAGGTAGCGGCGCAGTTCCGGCTCCAGCCCCGGCTCCAGCCCCGGCTCCTGCGCGGTGGAGGGAATGGCGACCAGCCGCGCCAGCAGATCCCGAAAGCCGCCCTCGTCAAAGAACCGCGCCGCCCGTGCGATGGCGCCATCTCGCGTGCTCATTCCCGCCTCCGTTCCGAGTGGCCGAGGATGGTTCGGCAATCGGCGCCCGTCCATCCTTGCCGCGCCTGCGGGATGGCTCTTCCTTCAGCGCTCCGGCGTCCCCGGCTGGCAATTGCACCAGCCGGTCCGGTGCGGCAGGCGGCAGGCGGGCATGCCGAAGGACGGCTGCGCAAGGACCTCCCGGCGCATCGCGAGTCGGACCGGAAGGTGAAACCCGGCCCTATTCGGGCTCGCTGCCGGGAAGGTGCCGGACGACGGTTTCGATGGCCCGAATAAGCTCCAGCGTCGTGAACGGCTTTTGCAGCACCGGAAACTCCTGCTGGATGCTGTCCAGGCCCGCTATGTAGCCGGAGGCCAGAAGCACCGGGAGGCCGGGCCAGCGGCGCCTGATCTCTCGGGCCAGGTGAGTGCCGCTCCTGCCACCCGGCATGATCACGTCCGAAAGCACCACATCGAACCGCTCTCCGTTCGAGAGCCATTCAATGGCGATCTTCGGCTCCGTCGTGGCGCTGGCCCGATGCCCCGCATCTTCCAGCATCCTCGCCGTCAGGCGGCCCACGGCGGCATCATCATCCACCACCAGGATACGCAGTCCCCGGCAGGATGGACGCAGATAGCGCTCCGTCCGCGCCGCATCATCCTGCTGCTGGCGAATTTCGGCGGGCGAGGCGGCCGGCAGGAAAAGCGTGACTTCCGTTCCCTCGTTGACCTTGCTGGCGACCGTCACCGTGCCGCCCGCCTGCTGGGCGAAGCCGTGGGCCTGGCTAAGCCCGAGCCCCGTGCCCTGCCCCACCGGCTTTGTCGTGAAGAATGGCTCGAAGATCCGGGCAAGCAACTCCTGCGGGATGCCGGTGCCGGTATCGCGCAGCCTGATCGCCACGAAGCGCCCTGCGAGGCCGTCCGGCTTGCCATCCAGGCTCACATTCGTCGCGGTGACGCGAAGCCGGCCGCCCTGAGGCATGGCATCACGGGCATTGACCGCGATGTTCAGCAACGCCAGTTCGAATTGCGTGTGGTCCACCCGGATCGGCCAAAGCCCATCCTCCAGTGAATGCTCCACCTGGATGTCGCCACGCAGGGAGCGGCTGAACAGGCCGAGCGCGCTGCGGACGGATTCGGCGGTGTCCAGCACCTCCGGACGAATGGGCGCCCGCCGGGAGAACACGAGCAACTGCCTGGTAAGGGCCGCCCCACGTTCCGTGGCGTTCCGCATTTCATCGATGATGCGGCGCAGCCGGTCATTGCCGGCCGCAAGCTTCTCGGCGAGGGTGACACCCCCTGCCATGATCTGCAGGAGGTTGTTGAAGTCGTGCGCGATGCCGCCGGTCAACTGCCCCAAGGCTTCGAGCTTCTGTGCCTGCAGCAACTGCTCGCGCGCCTCCTCCAGCGCCCGTTGCGCCGCGAGCCGTTCCGTGAGGTCGCGCGTGATCTTGGCGAAGCCGATCAGGTGACCGTCATCGTCATGGATCGCGTCGATGACCACGCTTGCCCAGAAATGGCTTCCATCCTTCCGGACCCGCCAGCCCTCGGCCTCGAATTTGCCCGTTGTCCTGGCCTGCTGCAGGGCCCGGTACGGGACCCCGTCGGCGCGGTCCTCCTCCGTGTAGAAGCGGGAGAAATGCTGGCCGATGATCTCCGTGGCCTCATAGCCCTTGATTCGCCGTGCGCCCGCATTCCAGTTCGCGACAGTTCCGTCCAGATCGAGCATGAAGATGGCGTAGTCGGTGACCCCCTG
Source organism: Pseudomonadota bacterium (assembly GCA_023390705.1). GTDB lineage: Bacteria > Pseudomonadota > Alphaproteobacteria > Acetobacterales > Acetobacteraceae > JAEWCI01. Next base: position 951 of record JAEWCI010000030.1, on the reverse strand, counting down.
TGCCAGCAGGCGGAAGCGGCGTTCGCTCTCCCGCAATGCCTGCTCGGCCGCGTGGCGCTCGGTCATGTCACGGGTGATCTTGGCAAAGCCGATGAGGCGCCCGGCTTCGTCGTACACCGTATCGAGCACGGCATAGGCCCAGAAGCGGGTGCCGTCCTTCCGCAAGCGCCAGCCCTCGCTTTCGGAACGGCCGTGTCGGCGGGCGACCTCCAGGTTCTCTTCAGGCCGCCCGAGATCGCGTTCCTCCTCGGTGAAGAACATCGAGTAGGACCGCCCAAGGACCTCCTCGGCCATATAACCCTTGATCCGTTGCGCGCCCGCGTTCCAACTGCTGACCCTCCCCTCGGGATCGAGCAGGTAGATGGCGTAATCGACCACCGACTCGACGAGCAGGCGGAGCATCCGATCGTCCGAGGCCGGTTGGAGGGCGTTCATCAACGAAAATGCCTTTGGTTCGGGCTAGCACCGGCAGTAGATTTCACCCGGCGAAAACCCCAATCGTAACACGATTACATGGCTGGGCCTATGGTTGTTCCGCACGGCTTTGCCATGAATCAACTGCTGTTACAGGCTCCCGGTTCCTGTTTTGCGCAACAACATTTATCTCTCGACCATTATTGTTGCCCGCTGGCAGTTGTGGCCGCGTTTTCGATCATAATGCGCGGGATAAGTTTCCGGATACGGAATTTCAGAACTGATGGTTGAAAAACTTCGTGAAGTTTGCGCTGGCCGCTTTGGCAATTTGGAAATTTGGCGCTTTATCGGGGTCGCCCTGTCACGGCCGAAGTGGCGCCTGAGACAATATTCCTATATCCGACTCATCCTGCCGCCGCAAGCGCCGCTCATCCCCGTTCCGCCCGCCAGCGCAGGAAGGGCGCCAGCTCCGGCAGGCGGCGTGGGGCCGCGGCCGGGCCCTGCAGGCGCAGCGCAATCTCCGGCGCTTCCGCTACC
>JAEWCI010000014.1 GCA_023390705.1 Pseudomonadota bacterium | reverse complement strand
GCGCTGCACCGCGCGCAGCGCGCCGTCCAGCGCCAGGGCCAGGGCGGCGGTCAGGCCCGCGCCGACCAGGATCTTCTCGGTATGGCCCTGGTCCAGCCCGGTCAGGATCAGCACCCCCAGCCCCCCGGCATTGATATAGGCCCCGACCGTCGCGGCCGAAACCAGGGTGACGCCCGCCACCCGCAGCCCGCCGATCAGGGAAGGCAGGGCCAGCGGCATCTCCACGCCCCAGAGGCTTTGCCGCGGCGTCAGCCCCATGCCGGCGGCGGCTTCCAGCACCTCGGCCGGCACGCCTTCCAGGCCGGTGACCAGGGCGCGCAGCAGGATGGGCAGGGCGTAGGTGACCAGGGCCAGCAGCGCGGGCGCGAAGCCCAGCCCCAGCAGCGGCACCAGCAGGGCGAAGAGCGCCAGGGTGGGGATGCTGTAGAGCAGGGTGCCGCCACCCAGCACCACCGCCCGTCCCACCCGCCGGCGCCGGGCCAGCAACGCCAGGGGCAGGGCCAGCGCCAGGGCGATGAGCAGCGCCGCCGCCACCAGCCCGACATGCGCCAGCAGCGCCTGCAGCACCACGTCCCAGTTGCGCGCCATCCACCTCATCGCGCACACCTCACCGCGCGTGCTCACGCAGGAAGCGGGCGGCGACAGTACGCGGCTCCTCGCCGTCCTCGTCCACCTGGCGGTTCATCTCCTGCATGGTGGCGTTGTCCAGCAGGGCGCTGACCCTATCCAGCGTGGCGCGCAGCGGCGGGAAGGCTTCCAACGCCGCCAGCCGCACCACGGGCGTGAGAAGGTAGGGCGGCCACAGCCCCTTGTCGTCACGCAGCACGGTGAAGCCCCGGGCGGCGATCTGCCAGTCGGTCGCATAGCCGTTCACCACCTCCGCCTGGCCGTGGCGCAGCGCGGCGTAGCGCAGGCCGAGCGCGGCGAATTGCCGGAAGCGGCGGAAGCGCATGCCATAGACGCGCCGCAGCCCGGGCAGCCCGTCGGCACGGTCGGCGAATTCATTGCCGGCGGCCAGCACCATCTGCGGCGCGACGCGGGCGAGGTCGCTTAACGTCGCCAGCCCATGGCGCCGCGCCGTGGCGGGCAGCACCAGCAGCACATTGCCGTTGTCCACGCCCGAGGGCGCCAGCCAGGTCGCCTGGAAGCGCGCCTCATAGCCCTCACGCAGGCGCTCCAGCGCCTCCCCGGCGCTGCCTTCGGTGGGCAGGCGCAGCACCACGCCCAGGCCGGTGCCGGTGTATTCGGGGTAGAGGTCTATCTGCCCGCTGGTCAGCGCCTGCTGGGCGATCAGGGTGCCGCCCAGGTTCAGCCGCCGCTCCACCCGGGCGCCGGCGGCTTCCAGGGCCTGGGCGTAAAGCTCCCCGGCCACCAGTTGCTCGGTGAAGTTCTTGGAGCCGACGCGCAGGGTCTGCGCCCCGGCCAGGGCCGGCAGCAGCAGGAAGAGCAGGGCCAGCCGGCGGCGCGCCGGCCAAGCTTCAGCCGGCACGGGTCATCTCCACGGCAGCCCTCCCTTGGTGCTGGCCCCGGCATGAGCAGACCAGCCGCGGCCCGGCCGGCGCAAGCGGAATCCCGCCCTTGATTCGCCGTGGCGGTCGGCCACACTCCCCGGTTCGGTATTGCCGGGGCGGCGATTCATGCCTGCATGGCCGGTCGCGGCCCCGGCCCGGAGGTTCCAGCATGTCCAGCACAGCGCCGCCGGCGCGCCTCATCATCGGCATCAGCGGGGCCTCCGGCGTCATGTATGGCGTGCGCCTGCTGGAATTGCTGAAGCCGACGCCGGTCGAGACGCATCTCATCCTTTCCCAGACCGCGCGGCTGACCCTGGCGCAGGAGACCACGCTGAAGCCGGCCGGATTGGAAGCGCTGGCCGATGTGGTGCACCCGAACAGCGACCTCGGCGCCACCTGTTCCTCCGGCTCCTTCCGCACGCTCGGCATGGTGGTCGCACCCTGTTCGGTGAAGAGCCTGGCGGAAATCGCCACCGGCGTGACGCCGAACCTGATCTCCCGCGCCGCCGATGTGGTGCTGAAGGAGCGCCGCCGCCTGGTGCTGCTGGTGCGGGAGACGCCGCTGCACCTTGGCCATATCCGCAACATGGCGGCGGTGACGGAGATGGGGGCCATCGTCTTCCCGCCGGTGCCGGCGCTCTATGCAAGGCCGGCCAGCATCGCGGAGATGATAGACCACACGGTGGGGCGAGTGCTGGACCTCTTCGACATAGACCTTGGCACCGTCCGGCGCTGGGACGGCGCGATCAACCGACCTGGGGACAAGAAGTGAGCGAGACGTCGAACAGCGGCATCCTGGACACCCGCTTCCGAGCCGCGCTGCGGCGGATGCAGGCGGCGAAGCGGCTGCAATCCTGGTCCGCCGAGGCCGATACCGAGCTTGAGATCGCCACCATCATGAAGCGGCTGGATGGCGGGCCGGCGCTGCTGTTCCCGCAGGTGAAGGGCCATGCGGTGCCGGTGGTGGGCAACCTGCTCTCCTGCCGGGAGAATGTGGAGGCGGCCTTCGGGGTGGATTTCCGCGCCATCCGCGGCTTCGTCGGCCGGGCGCTGGGCAACCCTCTGCCGCCGGTGACGGTGGCGAACGCCCCGGCGCAGCAGGTGGTGCACAGGACGGGCATCGAGCTGGGCCGGATGTTCCCCGTGCTGCGTCACGCGCCCGGCGATGGCGGGCGCTTCATCACCGCCGGCATCGTCATCTGCCGCGACCCGGAGACGGGTATCTGCAATGCCTCCTACCACCGGCTGCAACTGGTGGGGCCGGACCGCACCGGCATCAAGCTGGACTACGGTCGCCACCTGCGGCTGGCCTTCGAACGGGCGAAGGCGAAGGGCGAGGCGCTGCCGGTGGTGATCTGCCTCGGCGCCGATATCGCCCTGCACTACACCGCCGCCACCATGGGCAGCCAGATGCCCGAGGATGCCGACGAACTGGCCGTGGCCGGCGGCCTGGCGGGGCGGCCCCTGGCGGTGGCGCCGGGCATCACCGTGGACCTGCCGGTGCCGGCCGAGAGCGAGATCATCCTGGAAGGCCGCATCCTGCCGGAGGAAACGGTCAGCGAAGGCCCCTTCGGCGAATTCGTCGGCTTCGCCGCCCCCGCCGCCCCTGGCCCGGTGGTGGAGATCACCGCCGTCACCCACCGCCGCGACCCGCTCTACCCCGCCATCAACGGCTATGGGCGGGAGACGGTGATGCTGCGCAAATACGTGCTGGAGGCATCGCTGCTGAAGGCGGTGCAGCCGGCGGTGCCGATCCTGGTGGACGCCGACATGACCGCGGGCGGGCTGCACCGCTTCCACGCCATCATCCAGGTCAGGAAGACCCTGCCGGCGCATGAGGGGCTGCAGCGCAACGCCATCCTCGCCTGCTTCGCCGCGCTGAAGGACCTCGACCTCGTCATCGCGGTGGATGACGACATCGACATCCGCGACTGGAACGACGTGGAATACGCCCTGGCGACGCGCATGGAGGCCAGCCGCGACCTGATCGTCATCCCCGAGGCGCGCGGCCATGAATATGTCCGCGCCGGGCGCAACGGCATCCGCGCCAAGCTCGGCATCGATGCCACCGTGCCGGTGGAGGAGCGGGCTCGCTTCACCCGCATCGCCTTCGCCGACCTGCCGGTGGACCGGCACAGGCTTTGCTTCGACGATGCGCTGTTCGACCGCCTTCTTGCCGGGTGAGAAAGAGAGATGACGCTTCACCGACGTTCCCTGTTGGCCGCGCCGCTGGCCGTGCTGGCCGCCCCCGCCCTGGGGCAGGGCAATTGGCCCGACAAGCCGCTGCGCTTCGTGGTGCCCTTCGCCCCGGGCGGCAATACGGATGCCGTGGCGCGGGTGGCGGCGGGCTGGCTCGGCCAGGCGCTGGGGGTTTCCATCGTCATCGAGAACCGTGGCGGCGCCGGCGGCATCCTGGGCACCGATGTGGTGGCCAAGGCGGCGCCGGACGGCACCACCTTCGGCGTCATCAGCATCGGCTCCGTCACCGTCTCTCCGGCCATCGAGCGGCTGCCCTATGAACCACTGCGCGACCTGGCGCCGATCTCGCTGCTCAACACCAACCCGCTGGTGCTGGTGGTGCGCCAGGCTTCGCCGCTGCGCAGCGTGGGGGATGTGCTGGAAGCGGCGCGGGCGCGGCCGGAACAGGTGAGCTACGGCTCCTCCGGCATCGGCGGGCTGATGCATGTCTCCGCCCTGCTGCTGGAAAGCCTGGCCCAGGTGAAGCTGCTGCACGTGCCCTATCGCGGCGGCGCGCCGGCGGTGACGGCGCTGGTGGCCGGCGAGGTGGAGGTGGTCTTCGCCAATATGTCGGACGCGCTGCCGCAGGTGCGCGGCGGCACGCTGCGGGCGCTGGCCGTCACCACGCCGCGGCGCAGCGCCGAGATGCCGGAAGTGCCGACCATGGCCGAATTGGGCCTGCCCGGCTACGCGGTGGAAAGCTGGAACGCGCTTTTCGCGCCCGCCGGCACGCCGCGGCCGATCATCGAAAGGTTGGCCGGGCTGGTCGGCCGCATGGCGCAGGAACCGGAGATCCAGCGGCGCATGGCCGGCTTCGGCTCGGTCGCTATGGCCAATACGCCGGAGGAATTCGCCCGCATGCTGCGCGAGGAAACGGCGCTGTGGGCGGATGTGCTGAAGCGCGCAGGGCTGGCGCGGCCAAGCTGATACTGGGCGGCAGAAGTCCTGGCCTCTGTCGCCCGGTATCGCACGCAGGGTTGGCCGGGCTCCCATCGCGGCCTTGCTGCGATGGGGACCCGGTGCGGCGGCTGCGCGCAACAAGAAGGCATCATACCGGTCAGCATTCATCCTGGCCGGTATGAGCGTGGTCCGGCCTACCGCGCCAGCATCGCCTCGGCGATCTTCTCCGCCGTCATCAGCACCGGGAAATTGGTGTTGGCGCAGGGCACGACGGGGAAGATGGAGGCGTCCACCACGCGCAGCCCCTCCACCTCCTTCACCCGGCCCTCATTGTCCACCACCGCCATCGGATCCTCCGCCCGGCCCATGCGGCAGGTGCAGGAGGCATGCCAGACGCCGATGGTGGCCTTGCGGATGAAGGCTTCCAGCGCCTCGTCATCCGTCATCACCTGCTGGAAGGTGAAGCCCTCGATCACGTAGCGGTTTATCAGCGTGCTGCGCAGCGTGGCGGGGCCTTCCAGCAGCGTGGCGAAGAGGCGCGTCAGGATGCGGTTGCGGTTGTTCACCACGCCCACCGCCCGCACCCGGTCGCTGTAGCTGGCGGGGAAGGGGTCGGTGGTGACGGCGCGCATCGGTGCCGAAAGCTGGATTGCCGCCATGTGACGGAAGCCGTTCATCAGCCGTTCCAGGTCGCGCTGGTCGGACAGCAGGTTGAACTCCACCACCGGCTCCTGCCGCCAGTCGCGGGAGGCCAGCCGCACCTGGCCGGCTTCCGAATAGGTCTTGTTGACGAAAAGCAGGAAGGAGGAAAGCTGCTCCCCCACCGCATGCCAGGCGGACTTGCTGACCACCGCGACGAACATGTCGCCGCGCGGGGTTTCCGGCAGCCCCGAGGAATAGCGCAGCCCCAGCAGGATGTGGCGGCGGCTGGCCTGGCCCTTCATGCGCGCGCCACGGCGGATGAAGGAGGAGAGCGAGATGGAGGGGTGGTCCATCAGCCGCTGGCCGACGCCGGGCAGGTTGGCCAGCACGGGGATGCCCATCTCCCGCAGATGCGCTGCCGGACCGATGCCGGCGCGCAGCAGATGCGCCGGGGAATGGATGGCGCCGGAGGAAAGGATGACCTCCCGACCGCGGAACTCCTGCTCCTGCCCGTTCACCAGCGCGGTGACGCCGACGCAGCGAGTGCCTTCGAAGACCAGGCCCGAAACCTGGGTATTGGTGGAGATGGTCAGGTTCGGCCGCTTGCGCGTTGCGGCATCCAGGTAGCCGATGGCGGCGGAGACGCGCTGTTCCTCGGCGTTGGAGATGGTGACGGGGAAGTAGCCGTCCAGGAATTCGCCGTTCTGGTCCGGCAGGAAGCGGTAGCCGGCCTGCTTGAAGGCTTCGGCCACCGCCCTGGCATGGCCGTTCCAGTGTTCCGGCATGATGCGGCGGACCGGGATGCGGCCGTCGCGCCCGTGCCATTCATTGTCGAAATCGAGGTCCCGTTCGACCTTGCGGAAGTAGGGCAGGACCGCGTCCCAACCCCAGCCCTCGGCACCGCGTGCCTCCCACTCGGCATAGTCGGTCGGTGCGCCGCGATTGGCCATCTGGCCATTGATCGAGGAGCCGCCGCCCAGCACCCGCGCCTGCTCGTATTTGCGCAGCGGCGGGCGCGGGGCGTCCGGGTTGTTGTGCGGGATGACCTGGGTATGGACCTTCAGCTCGGTCCAGTGGAAGCGCGGGTCGAAATAGGCGGTGCCAGGGTAGCTATCGAGGATTTCCTTCGGCACCTGGCCCGGCGGCGTGTCCTGCCCCGCCTCGCAGAGCAGAACCTGGCTGGCGCTGCGGGCGGAGAGCCGGTTCGCCAGGACCGAGCCGGCGGAGCCGCCGCCGACGATGATATAGTCGTATTGCACGCCTTCCCCCCGGAATCCTGCTTTCCGGGGGATTATGCGCGCCGTCCTATTCCGCCGCCAGCGCGACGGGTTCCGGCGGGGCGAAGGCGCGGATCGGTGGCAGGTTGCCCGTGAAGCGCTCCACCTCCACGCAGGTGAGCTGGCCGGTGCAGCCCTGGGCGAGGGAGGAGGTGCCGACATCCCGCGTCAGCACATTCGGGTTGCCATGGACGCAGAGCGGGTTGTCCTCCCTCGGGTCCTCCGGGTCGTACCAGGCGCCGGTGGGCAATTGCACCACGCCGGGGCGGATGTCCGCGGTGATGGTGGCGGTGGCGAGGCAGGCGCCACGGGCGTTGCGCAGCTTCACGATATCGCCCTCGGCGATGCCGCGCGGCGCGGCATCGGCGGGGTGGATGCGCATCACCTCCCGCCCGCGGCGCTTGGCGGCATTGCTGTGGCCGCCGAAATCGAGCTGGCTGTGCAGCCTTGTCGCGGGCTGATTGGCCAGCAGGCGCAGCGGCTGGCCGGCATCCGGCACGTCCTGTGGCGGCAGCCAAGCAGGGTGGCCGGGGCAATCGGCATAACCGAAACCGGCGATGGCTTCGGAGAAAATCTCGATCTTCCCGCTCGGCGTCTCCAGCGCATGACCCTCCGGGTCCTCGCGGAAGGCGCGCAGGATGCCGCCATCGTCCGGCTCCTGCGGCAGCACCAGTTCGCCGGCTTCCCAGAATTCCTCGAAGCCCGGCGCCGGCAGGCCCATGGCTTCCAGCCCGGCCTGGGTCCTGGAATACAGGTGGCGCAGCCAGCCGCGCACGTCGCGGCCTTCGGTGAATTCCGCTTCCTTGCCCAGCCGCGCTGCCAGGGCGCTGAAGATGGCGTAGTCGTCGCGCGCCTCGCCCACCGGATCCAGGATGCGGTGCATCGCCACCATCAGCGGGTCGGTCGGCGCGGCGCCGATATCCTCGCGCTCCAGCGTCATGGTGCAGGGCAGGACGAAATCGGCATGGCGCGCCGTGGCGGTCCAGGCGATCTCATGCACCACCAGTGTCTCCACGCCCTGGAAGGCACGGCGCAGGCGGGCGAGGTCCTGATGGTGGTGGAAGGGGTTGCCGCCGGCCCAATAGACCAGCCGGATATCCGGATAGGTCAGCTTCCGGCCGTTGTAGTCGAAGGGTTGGCCGGGGTTCAGCAGCATGTCGCTGATGCGGGCGACAGGGATGAATTCCCGCACGCCGTTGCGGCCCTGCGGCAGGGCGGCGCTGGGCACCGCGTTCTGCCGCTTGCCGTAATGCGCCAGGGCGCCCAGGGCGTAATTGTAGCCGCCGCCGGGCAGGCCGATCTGCCCCAGCATGCAGGCCAGCACCGCACCCATCCATACCGGCTGCTCGCCATGCTCGGCGCGTTGCAGGGAATGCGCGACGGTGATGAGCGTGCGGCGGCCGGCCAGGCGGCGGGCCAGCGTGGTGATCTCCTCCGCCGGCAGGCCGGTGATGCCGGCGGCCCAGGCGGCGGATTTCGGCTGGCCGTCGGTGCGGCCGAGCAGATATGCCTCGAACCTCTCCCAGCCGGTGCAGTAGCGCGCGAGGAAGGCGGTGTCGTGCAGGCCCTCCGTCACCAGCACATGGGCGATGCCCAGCATCAGCGCGGTATCGGTGCCGGGAACCAGGGATATCCATTCGGCGCCGGCTTCCTCGGGCAGGTCCTCCCGCAGCGGGCTCACCAGGATGAACTGCGCGCCGCGCGCCCGTGCCGCCGCCATGCTGCCGCGTTCGACATGCTTGCTGATGCCGCCGCTGGCGACCATGCTGTTCTTCAGCGCCATGCCGCCGAAGGCGAGGATCACCTCGCTGTGCTCCGCCACCTGTTCCCAGGTGACGTTGCGCCGGGTCACCGGGTCGAACACGCCGAAGATATGCGGCATGATCACCGAGGCGGCGCCGGAACTGTAGCTGTTCACGCTGCGGACATAGCCGCCCAGCGTGGTGTTGAGGAAACGGTGCACCTGGCTCTGCGCATGGTGGAAGCGCCCGGCGCTGGACCAGCCATAGGAGCCGCCGAAGACGGCGCCCGGCCCATGCGCGTCGCGCACCCGTGCCAGTTCCTTCGCCAGCAGGTCCAGCGCCTGGTCCCATTCCATGGCGATGAATTCGTCGCGCCCGCGCGCCGGGTCGGCGCCGGGGCCGCGTTCCAGCCAGCCCCGGCGGACCATCGGGCGGGTGATGCGCGCCTCGTGCCGCACCGCGTCGGGGAAGTTCTGCAGCAGGCCATTGGGGTCAGGGTCGCCAGGGTGCGGCTGCACCACCAGCCGGCCATCACGCATGCCGGCGGAAAAGACACCCCAATGCGAACTGTGCGGCCGCAGCCCTGCGCGGTCCTGACTTTCCGGCATCATTCCATTTCCTGCCCTCTGCGGCGCCCATCCTCGGCGGAGGGGC
>JAEWCI010000007.1 GCA_023390705.1 Pseudomonadota bacterium | reverse complement strand
CCCCGGGCCTGGCCCGGGCCGGCGGTCAAAGGGTCAGGGCAGGTGACCCCTCATATACTGGCGTGGGTGCATGCTGACCCATAAACGCACCCTCGAACGCCGGCGCCGCGCTCCAGCGGCTTGGCTGCGCGCCATCTGGCGCGGCGCGCAGAAGCGCGCCCAGCCCGCGCTGCGGGCTGCAAGGGTCATTGTTCAGGCATGGCGGCATCATGCCGGCCGGCATGATGCCGCCCGGATGTCTTCTTCCGGCGCGCGGCCGCCACACCGGGCTCCCGTCGCAGCAAGGCTGCGATGGGGAACCGCAACCCTGCGCGCATGCTGGGCATGAATGGGAATTCATGCCGCCGATGTCGGCGGCTTCCTCCCGCGCCGGCGCCGTCAGGCGGCGGGTGAGAGCACGTGGATGACGCGGCTGGCGATCATGTCCTTGGTCTTCGCCGCATAGGCGGCCATGTGCGGGGCCGCGGCATGGGCCTTGAGCGCCTCCGGGCTCTCCCACTTCTCGATGACGACGAAGCTGTCCGGGCCGAACTGGGTCTGGAAGCGGCCCATGCCTTCGGCGTCGATCGCCGGGCCGTATTCGATGCAGCCCTGCTCGGCGCGGACCGCCGGCATGTTCGCCTTGAATTCCTTCAAGATCGCCTCGCGCATGCCGGGCTTGGCGGTGATGATGGCGATGACATGGATCATTCTGTGACGCTCCTCGGGTATCGGCAGCGGTCGGTCTGCCGGGCTGCCGCATCGGCCCCGGAAGGGTAGGTCGCCCGCCCGGGCCTGCCAACCCGGTCCGCGGGCACCGTGGCCGCGGCCCTATTCCAGCGTCTCCAGCAACTCGCACAGCGTGGCGCAGCGCGGCGCCAGGTCGCGCCAGCGGATATGCTCCTCCGGCGCATGCGCCCCGGCGCCGGTGCAGCCCAGCCCGTCCAGCGTCGGCACGCCCATCACCGCGGTGAAATTGCCGTCCGAGCCGCCGCCGCGGTGCTGCCGCGGCAGATGGTAGCCATGGCGCGCGGCGATTGCCTTCGCGCGTTCGTACAGCGCCAGCCCGGCCGGGCTTTCCGGGAAGGGCGGGCGGTTGAGGCCGCCGGTGATCTCCACGGTGATGCCGTCCCCGGTGCCGGCCAGGCCGCGGATCGCCGCGGTCACCCGTTCCGCCTCCTCCAGGCTGGGCACGCGGAAATCGATGCGGCAGCCGGCTTCGGGCGCGATGACGTTGGGCCTGGTGCCGCCCCAGACCGGAGCGACATTGGTGGTGACGCCACGGTCGAGGTCGGTCAGGTCGTGCACCGCCAGCACCATGCGGGAAAGAGCGACCACCGCGCTGCGCCCTTCGCTCCAATTGCCGCCGGCATGGGCGCTGACGCCCTTGACCGAGACCCGGAAGCCGCCGGTGCCCTTGCGGCTGGTGACGCAGGCCCCCTTGGGGCCGCCGGCCGGCTCCGGGATCAGCACGGCGCAGGCGCCTGCCGCCTCGCGCTCGATCAGCGCCCGGCTGGTCGGGCTGCCCACTTCCTCATCCGGGGTGAGCAGCAGGACGATGGGCCGGCGGGTCGGCACGCGCTGGCGGAGGATTTCCCGAACGGCGTGGAAGGCCATGAAGCTGCCGGCCTTCATGTCGTAGATGCCGGGGCCATGCGCGCGCTCCCCCTCCACCCGGAAGGGCATGGAGGAAGCCAGCACGCCATGGTCCCAGACGGTGTCCAGGTGCCCGGCGACGACCACCGGCGGGCCTTCGCCGGGCGTGCGGGCTATCAGGTTGTCGCCATAGCCGTTGCGGCCGGGGTTGCGTTCCAGCGCCGCGCCGGCCTCGCGCAGCCCGGCCTCGGCCCGGTCCAGCAGGCGGTTCACCGCGGCGGCGTCGGTACTGGGGGTTTCCTGCTCCACCCATTCGCGCAATTCCGCCAGCAGGCGTTCGGCGCTGCCGATCTCGGTGCCGGGCATGGCCTCTCCCTCGCCGCTTGTCCGCTTCCGGGCCGACCGCTACAGGTTGCGGTGCAGCATGGGGGGTCTGGCGGATGTCGGATTTCGTCTATTTCGAGGACCTGAGCGTCGGCCAGAAGGCAAGCTTCGGCAAGACCATCACCGAGGCCGACATCGTTTTGTTCGCCGCCGTCACCGGCGACACCAACCCGATGCACCTCAATGCCGAATACGCCAAGGACACCATCTTCAAGGAACGCATCGCCCACGGCATGCTGGCGGCGGGCCTGATCACGAAGGTGCTGGGCACCCAACTGCCCGGCCCCGGCACCATCTACATGTCGCAGACCCTGAAATTCCGTGCCCCGGTCCGCATCGGCGAAACCGTGACCGCGACGGTGGAGGTGAAGGCGCTGCACCCGGAACGGCACCGCGCCACCCTCTCCACCATCTGCACCGTGAACGGGGAGCCGGTGCTGGAGGGCGAGGCCTTTGTCTCCGTCCCCAGCCGGCTTTCCAAGCTCGCCGCGGAATGACCGGGCCGCGCATCGTCACCGGCTGGCGCGACCTGCCGGCGGAACTGCGCGGCGCCACCGTGGCGCTGGGGAACATGGATGGCGTGCATCTCGGCCATCTGGCAGTGCTGCGGGCCGCCCATGCCGCCCGCCCCGCCGCCCCCCTGGGCGGGCGGGCCCTGGCGC
>JAEWCI010000006.1 GCA_023390705.1 Pseudomonadota bacterium | reverse complement strand
GCTGGGCCAGGCGTTCGGACAGGCCGGGCGCGATGACACGGGCGACGGCGTCCGTCGCCCCGCCCGCCGGGAAGGGCAGCACCAGGCGCACCGGCTTGGCCTCCTCCGCGAGGGCGGGGGCGGCGAGGGCGGCGGCGAGGCCCAGCAGTGAACGACGATGCATGGCGCTTCCTTACCGGCGGGGAGATCCGGCCATTTGGGCGAGCGCCGCGGCCATGTCCACCTCCGGCGCGCAAGGTCCGAGGCACGGAGCGGCTGCGGCACGGGGGCAACTTCCGCGCGGGTTGGAGAGGCCACCTCCGGCAACCGCGGCCGAAGGTCCGGGAATGGCCCAAGCCTCGGGCCGGCCGCGCAGCCCTGAGGCCCGGAATGGGGCCTGAGGGCATTCTCAAGCCGGTTGGGAGAACCCGGCGACTTCGGAGGACAGGGAAAAATAACAAGCTCGATCCGATCGCCGACGGGCGCGAACGCCCGGGAGCGTAAATCGGCTCCACCGGCAGGGATCCGCAGCGGCTTGCACGCCCAGGATGGCCGGCAAACTGCTGTAGAGGGGGTTTCCCGTGCGCCGAGGAATTTTCCTGCTGAAGCCCCGCGCCAGCAATGGTTGCAGGGGGTTTCCCGTGCGCGAGAGGGGTTTTCCCGCTGAAGCCCCGCGCCAGCAATGGCTGCGGGGGGTTTCCCGTGCGCGAGAGCGGTTTTCCCGTGCACGGGGACCGTGAAACCGCTCTGGGGGCCGCTCCCTTGGAACAACGGCCCGGGCGGGGCATATCTCCGGCCATCATGACCCCCTTCCGCAAGATGCACGGCCTGGGCAACGATTTCGTCGTGCTGGATGCACGCGGGAATGATGCGCCGGAGGTGCGCGGCCCGGCCCTGTCCATCACCCCGGCGCGGGCGGCGGCCCTGGCGGACCGCCATACCGGCATCGGCTGCGACCAGCTCATCGTGATGGAGCCCTGCGAGGGCGCCGACCTGTTCATGCGCATCCGCAACCCGGATGGCTCCGAGGCCGGGGCCTGCGGCAATGCCACGCGCTGCGTCGCCAGCCTGGTGATGGCGGAGACCGGGCGCGACCGCGTCACGGTTCGCACCATCAGCGGCGACCTGCCCTGCGAGCGCCTGCCGGATGGCCAGATCCGTGCCGATATGGGCCCCGCCCGGCTGGACTGGCGGGAAGTGCCCCTGGCGCGGGAGATGGACACGCTGCACCTGCCGCTCTCCCGCGGGGCGGTGGGGGACCCGGCGGCCTGCTCCATGGGCAACCCGCACGCCACCTTCTTCGTGCCGGAACTGGCGCGGCTGCCGGTGGCGGAACTGGGCCCGGCGCTGGAACACGACCCCATCTTCCCCGAACGCGCCAATATCGGCTTCGCCCAGGTGCTGACGCCCGGCCATATCCGGCTGGTGGTGTGGGAAAGGGGCGCGGGGCTGACGCGGGCCTGCGGCTCCGGCGCCTGCGCCACGCTGGTGAACGCGGTGCGGCGGGGGCTGACGGGACGGCGCGCCACCGTCTCCCTGCCCGGCGGCGACCTGCTGATCGAGTGGCGGGAGGCTGACGGGCATGTGCTGATGGCCGGCCCCGTCGCCACCGCCTTCACCGGCGAGGTCGATCTCGGGGCCTATGCCGCATGAGCCTTGAGGCCGACCACCACGCCCCGCCGCCGGCCGAAGCGGCCGGCGAGGGCATCGAGGTGCTGACCTTCGGCTGCCGCCTCAACCCCTACGAGTCCGAGGCGATGCGCGATCTGGCGCGCCAGGCCGGCCACCGCCGCACCATCCTGGTCAATACCTGCGCCGTCACCGCCGAGGCCGAGCGCCAGGTCCGCCAGGCCATCCGCAAGGCGGCGCGGGAGAATCCCGGCGCGCGCATCATCGTCACCGGCTGCGCCGCGCAGATCGCGCCGGAGAGATGGGCGGCGCTGCCCGGCGTGGCGCGCGTCATCGGCAATGCGGACAAGCTGAAGCCCGAGACCTGGGCGCCGGACGCCCCGCCGGCGCCGGTGACGGACATCATGGCGGCGCGGGAGACGGCGGCGCATCTCGTCACCGAATTCGCCGGCCGCGCCCGCGCCTTCGTGCAGGTGCAGCAGGGCTGCGATCACCGCAGCACCTTCTGCGTCATCCCCTATGGCCGCGGCCCCTCGCGCAGCGTGCCCATCGGCGCCATCGTCGAACAGGTGCGCGCCCTGGTGGCCCATGGCTACCGGGAAGTGGTGCTGACCGGGGTGGACATCACCTCCTACGGCCCGGACCTGCCCGGCCAGCCGACGCTCGGCCAAATGGCGCGGCGGCTGCTGGCGCTGGTGCCGGAACTGCCGCGGCTGCGGCTCTCCTCGCTCGACCCGGTGGAGATGGACGAGGATCTCTGGCGCCTGATTGCCGAGGAGCCGCGGCTGATGCCGCATCTGCACCTCTCGCTCCAGCATGGCGCCGACCTGATCCTGAAGCGCATGAAGCGCCGCCACCTGCGGGCCGATGCCCTGGCGCTCGCCCGCCGCGCCCGGGCGCTGCGGCCGGGCATCGCCTTCGGCGCCGACCTCATCGCCGGCTTCCCCACCGAGGACGAGGCCGCCTTCCAGGACACGCTGGCCCTGGTGGAGGAGATGGACCTGCTCTTCCTCCATGTCTTCCCCTATTCGGAACGGCCCGGCACCCCGGCCGCCCGCATGCCGCAACTGCCCGTGCCGCTGCGCCGCGAACGTGCCGCCCGGCTGCGCGCCGCCGGCCAGGCCCGGGC
>JAEWCI010000591.1 GCA_023390705.1 Pseudomonadota bacterium | reverse complement strand
GGGCACCGACCCGGCGCCACGCGCCCAAGGCTCCGGCGGGCCGGGTGTCGCGCTGCTCTCGGTCGGCGCGCTGACGCCCCGCAAGGGGCATGACGTGCTGCTGCGCGCCCTGGCCGGACTGCCCGATCTCGACTGGACGCTGACCATCGCCGGCGCCGAGCGCGACCCGGTCCATGCGCGCGGGCTGCGCGCCCTGGCGGAGACGCTGGGCATCGCCCAGCGCGTCACCTTCGCCGGCGAGGTGGACGCCGCTACCCTTGCCGCCCTCTACGACCGCGCGGATGCCTTCGCGCTGGCGACGCATTGGGAAGGCTATGGCATGGCCGCGGCCGAAGCCCTGGCGCGCGGTCTGCCGGTCGCCATCACCGCCGGCGGCGCGATCGAGGAATTGGTGCCGCCAGAGGCCGGAATCTGCTCGCCGCCCGGCAATGCCGCTTCCCTGACCAAGGCGCTGCGGCGGCTGATCTTCGACAGCGCATTGCGTGCCGAGATGGCACGGAATGCCTGGGAAGCCGGACAGCGCCTGCCGGGCTGGCAGGACCGGGCGAAGCTGTTCCTGGCGGAACTGGCCCGGGCATGAGCGAGGAATTCGACCTCGACTGGCTGGACCTGCGCGAGCCCTTCGACGCGGTGGCGCGCAACGAGGCGCTGGCGGCGGCGCTGATCGCCACCCTGCCGGCCCGGCCGCGGCTGATGGATCTCGGTGCCGGCACCGGCAGCCTGATGCGCTGGCTGGCGCCGCGCATCGGCCGCGCCCAGGCCTGGACCCTGGTGGACCAGAGCCGCGAGATGACCGAGGCCGCCTTCGACACCATCGCCGACCGGGCGGAGGATGTCGGGCTGAAGGTCACCATGCCGAATCGCCGCACCCTGCTGGTGCACGCCCCGGGCGGCGCCTGGCGGGTGGAGGCGCTGATCGCCGACCTGGCCGACGCCCCGGACAACCTGCCGCTGCACAACGCCGATGCGGTGGTGAGCTCGGCGCTGTGCGACCTGGTTTCTGCGGGCTGGCTGGAGGACATGGCGGCGGCGCTGCAGATCCCCTTCTATGCCGCCCTCTGCGTTGCCGGGCGGGAACGCTTCGCGCCGCCGCATCCGGCCGATGCGCTGGTGGCCGCGGGCTTCCGCCGCGACCAGGGGCGCGACAAGGGCTTCGGCGGGCCGGCACTGGGTCCGGGCGCGCCGGGTGCCATCGCCCGCATCTTCGGCGCGCAGGGCTACAGGGTGCAGAGCGCCACCAGCGACTGGGTGGTGCGGGCACGGGGCGCCGGGCTGCATCCGGCGCTGCGCGAGCGGGCCTCGCATTTCCTGAACGAACTGGTGCTGGGCCATGTCACGGCGGCGGGGCGGCAGCAGCGCGGCAGCGCCGGCGGGCGGCTGGGGCTTTGGACCGTGGCACGTTCCCGCCAACTGGCAGAGCGGCGGCTCTCGGTACGCATCGGCCACCGCGACCTGCTGGCGCTTCCGCCGGAACGGGGGGCGCCGGCCCGGCGTTGATCGCCCCGCAATCGGGCGAAGGACGCGCCATGGCAGAGAAAGAGAAGGAAGCCGGCACGAAGCTGAATCCGGGCGATGTCGCCCCTCCCGGCACGCCCGGCACCGGCGAGGCCCCCTGCCCCGACTGCCAGGGCAAAGGGCAGGTGAACGGCCAGCGCTGCCGCACCTGCGACGGCAGCGGCGTGGTCATCCAGGGCGTGGCCGGGGGTTAGGGCGGATCGCGGACGGGCGTGAATGCTCGGCGCAAATCCGCTCGGCGGATCGTGGCCTACAGCGGTCTGCGCGTTCAGGATGACGTGCAGACCGCTGTAGCCGGCCGCTTCCCGGTTCCCGGGGAAGGACCAGGCATGGGGCACGGCGCTATCGGCCGGCCCCGTCGCGTTCAGCGCGTGCGGGGAACATAGCCGATCGCCTCCACCTCCAGCGCGCAGTCCATAGGCGTGCGGCCGGCCTGCATGCGGGTGCGGGCCGGCAGCGCTTCCTGGCTGCTGAAATAGCTGCGGTAGATGCGGTCGAACTGTTCCTGCTGGCGCTGGTCCTTCAGCCAGACGATGACCTTCAGCAGGCAGTCCATGTTGGACCCCGCCGCCTCCACCAGCTTCTTCAGGTGCTCCATCACGCCCCTGGTCTGGTGTTCGAAGGGTATGTCGGGGAAGGGCGGCGGCGGTTCGCCCCTGGCCCGCGCGGCGCGAAGCGCGGCGCAATATTCCTCCTCGAAAGGCGGCAGGCCGGAGATGTAGATCATGTCCCCGTGCCGGACGCAGAGATTGAAGGGGCCTCCCGTCTCCGGCACCCCGGCCGCCCTGATCACCTGCTTTTCCATCCTCGCCTCCCCTGTCTGGCTGGGCGATGCTAAACCGAAATCGAGGGAGAGGACGATGCCCCAGGATCGGCCAATTGCACTCCGTGCCAGCGAAGTGCCGCCGCGTGCCCGTGCCAGCTCCTACCCGCCCGATCTCGCGGCGAAGATCGGCGGGCGGGAGAAGCGGGCGCTGGGCGACCCCTTCGGCCTGCGCAATTTCGGCGTGAACCTCACCCGCCTGCCGCCCGGCGCCGCTTCCGCCCTGCGCCACGCCCATGCGAAGCAGGATGAGTTCGTCTACATCCTGCAGGGCAGCCCGACCCTGGTGACCGATGCCGGGGAAACCCTGCTCTCGCCCGGCATGGCCGCCGGCTTTCCGGCCGGCAACGGCGATGCGCATTGCCTGGTGAACCGTGGTACCGAGGATGTCCTCTACCTGGAAGTCGGCGACCGCACGCCGGGTGATTCGGTCACCTACCCGGAGGACGACCTGGTGGCGGAAGCCGATGCCGAAGGCCGCTGGCACTACCGCCGCAAGAATGGCGCGCCCCTGTAAGGATACTGCCCCATGCCATTGCTCGGCTGCATCGCGGATGACTTCACCGGTGCCACGGACCTTGCCAACACGCTGGTGAAGGGTGGCATGACCGCCGTGCAGGTGATCGGCCTGCCCGATGGCCCGCTGCCCGAGGCCGATGCCGTCATCATCGCGCTGAAGTCCCGCACCGCGCCGGTGGCCCAGGCGGTGTCGGAAAGCCTGGCAGCGGCCGATTCGCTGCTGGAGGCCGGCGCGAGGCAGCTCTTCTTCAAATACTGCTCCACCTTCGACAGCACGGACGAAGGCAATATCGGCCCGGTTGCGGATGCGCTGGTGAAGCGGCTGGGCTGCGGCTTCGCCCTGGTGAACCCCGCCTTCCCCACCAATGGCCGCACCGTCTATCAGGGGCACCTCTTCGTCGGCAGCGCGCTGCTGAACGAAAGCGGGATGGAGAACCACCCGCTGACCCCGATGCGCGACGCCAACCTGGTGCGGGTGCTGCGGCGGCAGACGGATGGCGCGGTGGGGCTGGTGCCCTTCGCCACGGTGGAACAGGGCGCCGCGGCGATCCGCCGGGCGATGACCGTGCTGAAGGAAAGCGGCCGCCGCTACGCGGTGGTGGATTCGGTGACGGACGGGCATCTGCTGGCC
>JAEWCI010000497.1 GCA_023390705.1 Pseudomonadota bacterium | reverse complement strand
GCTATGCCCTGCCGCCGGGCACCGTGTTGACCTGATGCCGCTCTATGCCCTGACTCTTGAATATGACGGCGCGCCCTTCGTCGGCTGGCAGCGGCAGAAGGACGGGCTTTCGGTGCAGCAGGTGCTGGAGGCGGCGGCGGCACCGCTGAATGGCGGCGTACCGCCCACCGCCACCGCCGCCGGCCGCACCGATGCCGGGGTACATGCCGAAGGTCAGGTGGCGCAGGTGGAACTGCCACTGGACCTGGCGCCGGAGCGGCTGCGGGAAGCGTTGAATTTCCACAGCCGGCCGCACCCCGTCGCGGTGCTGCGCGCCGCCCTCGCGCCGCCGGGCTGGAATGCCCGCTTCGCCGCGGTGCGGCGCGGCTATCGGTACCGCATCCTCAACCGCCGGCCGCGCCCGGCGCTCGATCTCGGGCGGGTCTGGCACGTGCAGCAGCGGCTGGACGCCGAGGCGATGCACGCCGCCGCCCAGATGCTGCTCGGCAAGCATGATTTCTCCGCCTTCCGCGCCGCCGCCTGCCAGGCGAAGACGGCGCTGCGCACGCTGGACAGGCTCAGCGTCTCCCGCCTGGGCGATGAGGTGGTGATCGAGGCCGAGGCACGCAGCTTCCTGCACCATCAGGTGCGCAACCTGGTCGGCACGCTGGTGCAGGTGGGCCAGGGCAAGCGGTCGGTTTCCTGGCCGCGCCAGGTGCTGGACAGCCGTGACCGCACCCGCGCCGGCCAGACCGCCCCGGCCGAGGGGCTGTGCTTCACCTTCGTCCACTACGCCGAGGAGCCGGACTGGATGTGATCAGGGCATTTTCCTGCGCTCAGCAGCGGGGGGAATGCTTCGACTTCTTGCCTCGTCGGGCAGATTCACGCCTCCGGGTGTTCATGCCCTCCGGCGATCCACCCTACCCGCCGCCCACCCGGCTGACCGCGCCGCCGATGAGGATGGTCAGCGCCAGGTCGAGCAGCACGAAGATCACCGCCCGCCCACCGGGAAGCCGCAGCGCCTGGGCGGCGACGAACCATTCCAGCCACAGCGCGTAGCCCAGCGCCGCCAATCCCAGCCCGTTCGCCAGCAGCGGCGGCAGGCCGAGCGAGGCCGGCACGACCAGCGCCAGCATTACCAGGTACTGGACCACATTGGCCCAATTCCAGGCGGCCAGGAAATGCGGCCATTCCGCCTGCCTTCCCGCCGCCTCGGCCAGCTTCAGCGATGCCAGGGCGAAGCCGACCCAGCCGCAGGCATAGCCGAGCAACTCCGCCGTCAGCCCGCGCCCCATGCCAGGGGATGGCCCTCCGGTGGCGGCCCAGGAAAGGAAGCGCAGCGCCAGGAAGCCCGGCAGACAGATTGCCGCCGCCCAGAAGCTGCGGGCGGCACCGGCGGGGCTTTCCTCCACCAGCATCAGCCCCTCGGGCCGGCCGCGGGCCAGCATGAAGGCGCCGCGCAGCCCGGCCTCGATCACCATCCGCAGGGGTGGCGGCCCAAGCTTCGATACGGGCTTGCTGTCATCCCGGCCGGAATCGCTCAGCGGAAGACCTCCTCAAGCACGGCGCGGTAGAGTCCCGCCAATGCGCGCAACTCGCCCAGCGGCACCGCCTCGTTCACCTGGTGCATGGTGGCGCCGACGCCGCCCAATTCCGCAACCGGGCAGTAGCGGGCGATGAAGCGGGCATCGGATGTGCCGCCGCCGGTGTCGAGCTTCGGGTCCTGGCCGGTCACCCGCTCCACGGCACGGCGCAGCGCGTCCACATAGGCGCCGGGCTTCGTCACGAAGCTCTCGCCGGAAACGCTGACGCGCATCTCGTAGCGCGCTTCCTCCGCCTTCAGCGCCTCATGCAGCATCCCGGTCAGGCTGGCGCTGCTGTGCAGGTCGTTGAAGCGGATGTTGATCATGCAGCGGGCGGCGGCCGGGATGACGTTGTTCGCCGTATTGCCGACATCGAAGCCGGTCACCTGCAGGGTGGTCGGCTCGAACCAGTCGCTGCCGTTGTCGAGCGGCGTGGCGGTGAGGCGGTGCAGCACCCGCACCAGCCGGTGGATCGGGTTGTCCGCACGCTGCGGATAGGCGCTGTGGCCCTGGATGCCGTGCACGGTGATCCAGGCGGTCATCGAGCCGCGCCGGCCGATCTTCAGCGTGTCGCCCAGCGCCGCCTTGCTGGTCGGCTCGCCGACCAGGGCCATGTCCGGGATCTGGCCATTGGCCTGCATCCATTCCAGCACCCTGGCGGTGCCGTCCACGGAAGGCCCTTCCTCGTCGCCGGTGATCAGCAGGCTGATGCTGCCCTGGTGGTCCGGGGTGGCGGCGAGATAGTCGGTCAGGCCGGCGACGAAGGCGGCGATGCCGCCCTTCATGTCGCAGGCGCCGCGGCCGTAGAGCACACCGTCCCGCACCGTGGCGGCGAAGGGGCTATCCTTCCAGCCCTCGGTGCCGGGCGGCACCACATCGGTATGCCCGGCATAGCAGAAATGCGGCGTGCCGGTACCGCGCCGGGCAAACAGGTTCTCCACCTCACCGAAGCGCATGCGGTGCAGGGTGAAGCCGAGCGGCGTCAGCGCCGCCTCCAGCACGCCCAGCGCCCCGTCATCCGCCGGGGTGACGCTGTTGCAGCGGATCAGCGCCTGGGCGAGCGGCAGCGGATCGGTCGGTGCATTACCCGCCATGACCTAGTCGCGCAGCAATTCGTTGATGCTGGTCTTGGCGCGGGTCTGCTCGTCCACCGTCTTGACGATGACGGCGCAGTAGAGGCT
>JAEWCI010000446.1 GCA_023390705.1 Pseudomonadota bacterium | reverse complement strand
GCGCTGAGCCCCGCCGGGCCCGAGGCGAGGCGCCGCAGCGCCTCCTCAGCCGGCAGCGCGTGCCATGCCGGGCCGGCCCCGGCCTGTGCCGCCCGCTCCCGCTCATCCTTGGACGAAGCGGCCCTCGGCGGGGCGGGGTCCAGGATCGGTTGGGTCCAATCGGTCAAGGCGCCCTCGTCTCGCCGTGCAAGCTGCTTCGTCCTCGGGCGGTCACCCTCAAGCCTCGGCCTGCGCCGCCGCCGGTGTCGGCCCCCGCACCATCATCACGTCGCAAGGCAGGTAGGACAGCAGTCGCTCTGCCGTGCTGCCCACGAGGAAGCCGGAGAGCCCGCTGCGCCCCTGCGTGCCGAGCACGACGAGGTCCACCGGCCGGTCCCGAACATAGGTGCTGATGAGTTCGTCCGGTGATCCATACTCGATGAGGTTCCGCATCTGCGCGAGGGCGGCGGGCGGCGCCTGGACGCGGGAGAGGAACGCCGCGCACTCCGCGGCCGCCGTCGCATGGAACTCGTCCTGGTGGGCCTCCCGGCCGAGGAACCCCGCGAAAGGGACGCGGTAGGCGTGGAACAGCGTGAGGCGAGCCTCGGGGAACAGGCCGAGCGCGCATTCGAGGGCGTGCCGCGACGGTTCGGAGAAGTCCGTCGCCACCACCAGTTCGGTGTAGGGCCGATGCGGCCGGTTCTTCACCACCAGCACGGGCATGGGTGCCCGGCGGACGAGCCAATCCACCGCCGAGCCCAAGACGACAGGGCCGAACATCTCGTCGCGCGCGAGGCCGGTTACGACAAGCCCGCATTCGCGCTCGGTGGCCTGGCGCAGGATGGCCTCGGCCGGGTCGCCCCGCTCCAGGACCACCTCCCAATCCACCGCCCGGCCCTCAAGATCGGCCCGGATCCGTCGCTCGGCGATCTCTGCCGCGGTGCCGAGGCTGCGGCGCCACGACGGCAGGTCCGAGGGCTCGGAGCCCTCCAGCACGTGCAGCACGATGAGCTTCGCGCCCCACTGTTCGGCGAGCAGCGCGGCCCGGTCCTGGGCGCGGTCGCAGCGGCAGCTCAGGTCCGTGGCGAGGAGGATCCGCCGTGACGGACCGCTCTGCCAGATCGGCTGCAAGGAGGTCTCGGTCATCGGTGTGCTCCCTTGATCCACGCCTGGTCCTGCGGCGGGCGGCGTCGGCCCCGTGCCATGAGCGGGGCCACCCCCAGGCGGTCCCGCTCGTGGTGGATGAACAGCGCGGCGGGGCAGCGGCGCAGCAGGGTGCGGGTGCAGGAGCCGAAGAACACCTTCCGCAGCCCGCGGCGAGGGCCGCTTCGGACTCGCGATGCGCCCGGCGCAGCTTCTCCACCTCCATCTGCACCTTCCAGGCCGAGCTGCCGATGCCGGTCGCCATAGGCCGGGTGATCCAAGGGGTGTCGATCACGGCGATGCCGGCGAGGCGAGCGCCGTGCGCCTGCGCCAAAGCGACCGCGAGGCGCTGCGCTTGGCGCTGCTGGCCGACCCATCCAATGCGACGAGAAGCTTCCTCAGCATCCCTGGCCTCCCTTCCTCCCTCTGGCCGTGCCGCCAAGCGCCGGTCAATCTGCGCCGCATGCGTGGGTGGGGCCATGATGCAGGTCAACCCGTGGCGCAGAGCGCCAACGACAGATGCTTTCTCGGAGAGCGACCCACTCCCGGCGGTGCCCGCGCCCTGGCCTACGCCCGGCTGCGGCATGGCGGTGAAACCACGGCACTGGCTCCGGGCTCCAGATCCCTTCGCTCGGTCAGCAACCCGCCCCTGCCGGCGCTTCCCCCGGCAGAGCGCACCCTTCGGGGGCTTGTCGGGGACCTCAGCCTGAGCCGGACCGGCGTGAGGGGATGGCCCAAGCCGACCTGCCCCGCCGCAGCCAGGGTCCGCCCGAGCCCGAGCAGTTCCCGCGCTCGCCGGAGCGCCTGGTCGAAACCCAGCACCTCGACGCCAGCGGCGCACCACCGGAGTCGGGCACAGGCCTCCTCGATCGCGCCGTGCTGCGCCACGACGACTCCCGCGATCAGCGGTCGCAGGTCCCTGCGGGCGTGCCAACGGGCCGTGAGGTTCCGCGCGCAGCGGTCGGGCGGCGTATCGAGGCGGAGGACGTGCAGCGCGTGCCGGCGCGCCAGCGCGGCCGAGCGCTGGTGCTCGGCACTGAGCAACAGGCCCTCCAGCAGCACGTCATGCCCGGCGGTGGCGAGATCGTCGGCCAGGCGGAACACCGCGTCCAGGCCGCCGTCCACGGCGCGGATGGTGTCGCAGCCGCCCCGGCTCGTCCCCCCGTAGTGCCCGAGCACGGCGAGCGGAGGCCGGCCGCCGAGCGGGTGCCGGAGGAGGTAGCCGATCGGCCGCCCGCCGCTGCCGCCACGCCCGTTGCAGCAGAGCGGCTCCGCAGGGGCACCGCGGCCCCAGGCGTAGTCCTCCACCAGGATGCGGCGGACGAACTCGGTCTTGCCCGATCCGGCCGGGCCCCGCGGATTCACGATCAGTCCCATCTCCACCCTTTTCGTGCCGTTACCGGCCGGGCCCGTTTCCAGGCCCGCCTCCTGTCCGCGCCACAGGCCACCGATCCCGTGCTGGGTGAAGGCAGAATTCCGAGAGGAGAACGGGACCTTGCCGCCGCGGGGCGGCCCAGGGCACACGCGGCGCCGGAGGGCTGCGATGTGACGGATGCCGGTGTGCAGCTCGAGAGGATGATTACCCGAGTTCTACGGCCGAACGCCTCGCCGCAGGGGCACGGGAAAGGTGCTGCCGCTGCTTTGCCGAACCTGCGTGGGGGACTGGGCGGTGGATTTGTCGTCCGCGCTCCCCCGCTTCTCGACAGTGCCAGCCCCCTGCTGCTCCGCTGCCGAGCGGCAGCCCCTCGGGCGTGACCACGAGGCTGGTGTGCATCAGCAACCCACATTGCGTATAGGTTTGCGGGTTACCGTTGTGGTCCCGCCCGATCGGCGCTCGGCCGATCGCGCCGATGGTCTCCGGCTTGGCCCGGCGGCAACTGAACTCGGTGATGTCCTGGACCACCAGGACCAGGCCAGCCGTGGCCCCGAAGCGACAGGCGGTCGCCTGGAAATGCCCTGCCAGGATC
Source organism: Pseudomonadota bacterium (assembly GCA_023390705.1). Taxonomy (GTDB): domain Bacteria; phylum Pseudomonadota; class Alphaproteobacteria; order Acetobacterales; family Acetobacteraceae; genus JAEWCI01. Next base: position 7,814 of record JAEWCI010000446.1, on the reverse strand, counting down.
GCGTCCTCGCCGAACCGCTCATTGGAGAGGAAGCGGTAGGCGGCCTTCGTGTTGGCCGAGTCCTGACAGGCCAGCGGCAGCGCAGCGCCCATCGCTCCCTCAAGCTGGTGCAGCAGCCGCCGCAATCAGTCGCCGAGACGCTTGTCCCCGAGCGCACATCCAGCCAACTCGGCCTCGATCCAAGATGCCCCGCCAGCAACGACTCCCCCTGAGCCGCTGCCGCTCGTCTGCCACGGAGCCTCCGACATCGCCGCCTCCCAGCACGCGAACTCGTGGCAAGTAGGCCGTCACGTCCCATGCAGCATCACCAACGGACCGGTCGGCGCAGAATTGTGGATAATCGGAAGAATGGGCTGACGCTTACGATCGGCAGGTCGAAGCTGGCGGTGCGGGCGGGTGCGGGGGCCAGGGGCGCGGCGGGCGGGGCCGGCAGGCCCAGCAGCGGCGGGCGGCGTGGTGACATGAGGTGTCCTTCCTTTTTGTTGGCCGGAGAGCCTGGGCGGAAGCCCGCACCGGTGCCACCTGCCTTGCCCACCCGCCCGGCCCGGCGTTAAGCCGGCACACCAATCGCCGCAGGAGAATGCCCCATGCCCGCACCCAGGCCCGTGATGCTCGTCGTGCTGGATGGCTGGGGCTGGCGCGAGGAAGTGGCGGACAATGCCGTGCGCCAGGCCCGAACCCCGGCCTTCGATGCGCTCTGGGCGGCCGGACCGCGCAATTTCCTGCGCACCTCCGGCCATGAGGTCGGGTTGCCGGACGGCCAGATGGGTAATTCGGAAGTCGGGCACCTCAACCTGGGCGCCGGCCGGGTGGTGATGCAGGACCTGCCACGGATCGACGCCGCGGTGGCGGATGGCTCCATCGCCCGGCTGCCAGCGCTGGTGGAGCTGACGGAAAAGTTGAAGGTCAGCGGCGGCACCTGCCACCTGATGGGGCTGCTTTCCCCCGGCGGGGTGCACAGCCACCAAAAACATGCGGTGGCGCTGGCAAAGCTGCTGGCGGCGGCCGGCGTGAAGGTGGCGATCCACTGCTTCACCGATGGCCGCGACACGCCGCCCCGCGCCGCGCCCGAATATCTTGCCGAATTCCTCGGCGACCTGACCGGCACGCCGGGCGTGCGGGTGGCGACCGTCATCGGCCGCTACTTCGCGATGGACCGCGACAAGCGCTGGGAGCGTGTCTCCCAGGCATATGATGCGATGGTGCTGGCGGAAGGCGCCCGCGCCGCGGATGCGCAGGCGGCGGTGGCCGCCGCCCATGCGCGCGACGTGACAGACGAATTCGTCCCCGCCACCGTGATCGGCGACTACACCGGCATGAAGGATGGCGACGGCGTGCTCTGCTTCAACTTCCGCGCCGACCGCGTGCGGGAGATCCTGACGGCGCTGCTCGATCCGGGCTTCGCCGGCTTTGCGCGGAAGAAGGTGGTGACATTCGCCGCCGCCGCCGGCATGACACAGTATTCCACCGCGCTGGACGCCTTCCTCGGCACGCTTTTCGCGCCGCAGAGCATGGCGGACATCCTGGGCGAGGTGGTGTCCAAGGCAGGCCGCACCCAGCTCCGCATGGCGGAGACGGAGAAATACCCGCATGTCACCTACTTCCTGAACGGCGGCGAGGAACGGGAGTATCCGGGCGAGGACCGCATCATGGTCCCGTCCCCCAAGGTGGCGACCTATGATTTGCAGCCGGAGATGTCGGCGCCTGAGCTGACGGAAAAAGCGGTGGCGGCGATCAGCTTGGGCAAATACGACCTGATCGTGCTGAACTTCGCCAACCCGGACATGGTCGGCCATACCGGCAGCCTGCCGGCGGCGATCAAGGCGGTGGAGACGGTGGACACCGGCCTGGGCCGCATCGCGGAAGCGGTGAAGCGTCAGGGCGGCGCGCTGCTGGTCACCGCCGACCATGGCAATTGCGAGATGATGAAGGACCCGGCGACCGGCGGCCCGCACACCGCCCACACCACCAACCCTGTGCCCGTGCTGCTGGCGGGCGGCCCGGCAGGCGCGACGCTGGCCGAGGGCAACCTGGCCGATGTGGCGCCCACCCTGCTGGAACTGATGGGGCTGCCGCAGCCGGCCGCGATGACCGGCAGGTCTCTGCTGCGGCGCTGACCTGGATCTCTCACAGGCTGTGGGAGCATCGGGGGTTCTGAAGGGGCGAAAGTCCCTCTGCGGCAAAGACGAGGAGCCGACGCCGATGCAGAGGGGGCACCTCCTTCCGGACAGGGCAGCAGTCGAGCTGACATGCGCCCAAGCGCCATCGGCTTGTGCCCCCGTGGCGCTTGTGCCTCCGGAGGCTCAGGGATTCTCGGCCGAGTACTGGAAGATGGTGCCGACACCCGGATTTGAACCGGGGGCCTACTGATTACGAATAAGCGGTAGGGTCCGCACATTTGCCGCCACGAGTCCGCAACTGCCGCCGGATTCCCTTGCTTTTCGGGCACGCTCGCTGATTCAATGGTGCCACAAGCCGCCATGCGGACCCAGTGCGGACCTTCCCGCCGGGTCCGCACGGGGTCCGCGCCAAGGGTCCGCAGATGCCCAAGTTGACTGACCGCTTCCTTGCCAGCCTCAAGCCCGATGAAGGCAAGAAGGACCGCCTGGTGTTCGATACCGAATGCCGCGGCCTGGGCGTCCGAGCGACCGCGGCCGGGACCAAGACGTTCCTCGTCCAGTGGACCGATCCGGCGACCCTGACCAAGCGGCGCGAGCCGTTGGGGGTGTGGGGCAGCATCACCATTGACCAAGCCCGCGAGGCCGCCCGCGCCCGCCTGGGCGACGTAGCGAAGGGAATAGACCCGCGCGCTGTCCGGCTCGCCCAGCGCGAGGCCGCGGAGCAGGCGAAGGCCGAAGCCCGGTTGACGCTGGATGCCCTGGTTGATGACTGGAACACCCTGCATCTCGCCAGCCGCCGGCCGCGCTACCGGGCCGAGGCGGTGCGAGCGATCAAGTATGCCTTCGCGGACTACCTCAAGCGCCCTGCCGTCAGGCTGGCGAAGGCAGACGTGGTGCATGTGCTGGACGGACTGGTGAAGGCAGGGAGGCCCGCCATCGCCGGCCGCACCCTTGCCTATGGCCGCGCCTGCTATGCCTGGGCTGAGAAGCGCGGCAAGGTCGCCTGCAACCCATTTGAGGGTGTGCCGATCCCGGCCGGCGTCGAAGCGCGGGAGCGTGTGCTGACAGATGATGAGGTTGGCCGGGTCTGGAAGGCCGCCACCGAAATCCCCGAGCCGTTCGGCCCGCTGTTCCGGCTGTTGCTGCTGACCCTGGCGCGGCGCGAGGAAGTTGCCGGGATGCGTTGGACGGAAATCTCACCCGACTTCTCGACCTGGACTATCCCGAGCAGCCGCATGAAGCGCGGTCAGGCGCATGTCATCGCGCTGCCCGAGGCTGCCCGCGATGCGCTGCGCGCCGTGACCCGCATCAAGGGGCAAGACCTGGTGTTCAGCACCACCGGCAAGACCGCGGTCTCGGGTTTCACCAAGGCGAAGGCGGCGTTGGACAAGGCAGCGAAGGTGAAGGACTGGCGTTTGCACGATTTCCGGCGGACCGGCGTCTCGGCGCTGGCCGCGATGGGCTTCGACAGCATCGTGGCCGACAAGCTGCTGGCACATCAGCCCAGCAAGCTGTCCGGCGTTGGGCGGGTGTATCAGCGCCATGACTTCGCGACCGAGCGAAAGGCTGCACTGGAAGCCTGGGCGGCGCATGTCCTTCGCTGCGCCGAAGGACGCGCCGAGTCCGCGGCGACGAACGTATCCACCCTGTCTGAGCATCGGGCACAACGCAGGCGGGCATGAGGTAGCGCCCGCTGCCGTTGGGAAGAAGGCCCTGAGCAGCAGACGGCGTAGTCACAAGGGTTGACGATGCCGTCTTGGCCGCCTGCTGCACTGAGGCCCGCCTCGACCATGGCGAGATCGGCCGATGGACAAAGCCGCCCCATCATACCGCACGCTAGGGCATTTACCCACAAGAACCCGCCTCAGACTCTTGGCCGACGGCGCCTGCTGAATGCGTGCTATTGGCGATGCCACGTTCGCTATCAAGGGCGGCGAACTCCATCCGGTGACGACCCTGCGGGTGATCAGGCCATGCTGCGAGATGGAGTGTTCGCGGCGCGTTCTGGTGGATTTGGCGCCATATATCCAGCCACGAGGGACCTTTCCGGTCGCTGGCGGGGGATGGCAGCCAAATGCTATTAATGTCGTGTTGGCCGGCCAACCTACGTGGGGGGCGTCAACAAGGTGATCCTGGCGGGTGCTGCTGCATGGTGCAGTGGCACTCGGAAAGAGAACCCTCTTGGGGGCCTGGAAGCGGCACCATGCCGCAGAAGGAGAAAGCCCCCGCCGGAGTACCAGTCCGGCAGGGGCCAGGGCTTGACCGTTCATCAAGCGGTGGTCGGGACCACCGGGGCAGACAATCGGACGAATCCAGCCACCGTGCAAGCGCGAGTAGCAAGGACGTGTTCAGCCCCGACGGTTCCGATCCTGAAAGGATTGGATGATTCCGAATGACACGCGGCCCGAAGCCGCCGAAATCCTTACCCCAACAGAGGTTTGCGAGCGTTACCGGCTGCGGCTGCGCACCTTGGAGCGGATGCGTGTGAGCGGCGACGGGCCGGCATTCGTCCGTGTGGGGCGGCGCCGCATTCTGTATCGGGCCTTGGATGTAGAGCGTTGGCTCGCTGCCAGGACCTTCGTCAGCCGTGCCGCCGAACTGGCGGTTGCGGCAGCGGCAGAGTGACGGCACCGGCCCTGCTGGCAGAACATGGTGGCCGCTGCGCCACCACCGGGACCTAAACGAGAAACCCCGCCGGCTGCCTTGTAGGCAGACAGCGGGGCGAACTCAAAACGCGCGACAATGCAACGCCTATTTAGCGCGTGTCGGGTCCGCCTGCCAGCCCTGCCCCGAGGTTCCGGCCATGGAGGTGAAGCCCCATGTCCGACCGATCTGATAACCGATCCCGTGTCGGCGCGATGCTGACCGCCACGCGGCTGTTCCCGCGCACAAGCTCCCGCGGTGCTGAATACCTGGCCGGCAGGCTGGGCAACATGCGCGTGCTGGTGATGCCGAAGCGCGATGACGACCATGGCGAGCATACGCATAACCTGCTGTTTGCCGAGGCGCCGCAGCGTGAAGGGGGCAACCAATGAACGCCCTCGCCAGAATCGCTGTGCCCATAAACGTGCCGGTGCCATCTCCTCTGCGCCTGCATCTGACCCTGGCGGCCGAGGCGCGCCGCCGGGGCGACCATGCCGCAGCCGAGGCACACGAATGCGACGCCCTGCGGGAGTTGCGGCGCCAGATTGCCGAAGCGAAGGTGGAGGTGGCGCATGGCCGATAGCCTGACCATCCTTCGCGCCCGCGGCCGGCGGCTGGCGAAGCTGGTGAAACCCGGTGGCGCGCTGGAAGGCTACGACAGCGCCCGCACGGTGGATCTTCACCACCGCGACGTGTCCGACCTCGCCGCGCTGCATCGGCTGCTGGGCAATCTCTCGGCCCGGCCCGACTGCTGCATAGTCCGCGGCGCAATCCGCGATCCGCACCGTGTCCGCCGGGTCCGCCGGCTGCTGCACGATGACAAGGCAACCGGCGAGGCCGCCACGCTGCGCGACGTGCCGCGGCATTGGCTGGGGCTTGATCTGGACGGCATAGACCTGCCTGCCAGCACCGCCCCCGCCGACCTGGCCGGCTGCGCCGCTGCTGCGGTGGCGCGGCTGCCCGATGCCTTCACGGGTGCCGCCTGCATCGTTCAGGCCACCGCCTCACACGGCATCAAGCCCGGCGCCCGGCTGCGGCTTTGGTTCTGGTGTGACCGGGCGCTGTCCGGTGCGGAGTGCAAGCGGTGGTTGGCCGCCGCCCCGGTGGATCGCAGCGTGTTCGGCGCGGCACAGCCGCTCTACACCGCCGCCCCGGTGTTCCCCGCCGGGCTGGCCGATCATCTGCCGGCCCGCATCCTCCTTCTGCCGGGCCGGGAGACGGTGGCGACGCCCTCTGTGGCTGCCCTGGCGTCACCGCCGCGCCGCCCGGCATCACCACCGCGCGCCGCTACCGGCAGCCGCTATGCCCTCGCCGCCCTGACCCGCGCCGCGGCGCAGATCGCCACAGCGCCCGAGGGCGGCCGGCACGACACCGCCAAGGCCGCGGCCTGGGGGCTGGCCCGGCTAGTCCGTGCCGGGCTGCTGAGTGAAGCCGAGGTGAAGCAGACCATCGGCAACGCCATCGCCGCCGCCGGCAAGGACAGCGCCGAGGGTGAGGCCATTGCCGCATGGGCCATCGCGCATCGGCGGGACGGGGCGGTGCCCGAGGGGGTGCGGCGATGACCGACGCCCCCCGTGACCGCGCCGCCGACGCTGCGGAGATTGCCCGCCTCGCTGCCCTGGACTCGCTGGAATACGACCGCCAGCGCCAGGCCACAGCCGAAGCAATGGGGGTCCGCGTTTCGACCCTCGACGACATGGTGCGGTCCGCCAGGCCGAAGCCCGAGGCAGCCGATGGCCGCACCGTGGCGCTGGCCGAGGTGGAGCCGTGGCCCGAGCCGGTGGACGCCGCCGAGTTGCTGTCGGCGCTGGCCGCCGTGGTGAAGCGCCACGTGATCCTGCCGCCGGCCGCCACCGACTGCTGCGCGCTATGGATCGCGCACACCTGGGTCTATGAGCGGTTCCAGCACTCGCCGCGCCTGTCCATCACCAGCCCGGCGAAGCGGTGCGGCAAGAGCACGCTGTTGGACGTGCTGCGCGCCACCTGCCACCGGCCGCTGAAGGCTGACAACATCTCGGCCAGCGGCGTGTTCCGCACTGTGGAGGCGCTGCGCCCGCTGACGCTGCTGGTGGACGAAGCCGACAGCTTCCTTGGCGACAACGAGGAATTGCGCGGAATCCTCAACAGCGGCTTCGAGCGGTCGGGCGAGGTGGTGCGCGTGGTGGAGGTGAAGGACGAATGGCAGCCCATTCGCTTCGCCACCTTCTGCCCCGTGGCGCTGGCCGGCATCGGCACCCTGCCCAGCACCTTGGAGGACCGGGCGGTGCCAGTCGTCCTGCAACGCAAGGCCGCGGCCGAAACAGTGGTGAAGCTGCGCGCCCCCGGCGCCCGCGCCGCGCTGCATGATCTCACCCGCAAGCTGGCCCGCTGGGCTGCCGACCGCGCCCGCTTCCTGTCGCTGGACCCGGCGGTGCCGGATGCCATGGGCGACCGCGAAGGGGACATAGCGGTGCCTCTGTTGTCCATTGCGGACGATGCCGGGGGCGAGTGGCCCGCCCGTGCCCGCAAGGCGCTGCTGGCGGTCTATGGGGTCCGCACCGCGAACGAAGGCACCATGGAGGCCGGCGCCCTGCTGCTGGCCGATATCAAGTTACTATTCGCCGGCACATCATCCTTGCAGATGACCAGCGCTGCTATCGTGGATCACCTGGCGAAGATGGAGGAACGCCCCTGGCCCGAGTGGCGCCACGGCAAACCCATGACGGCGCCGCAGTTGGCCCATGCGTTGTCACCCTTCGGGGTCCGACCCGGCACCATCCGCACCGGGAAGGACACCGCGAAGGGGTATTACCGAGCCGCATTTGAGGAGGCGTGGACCCGCTATCTGCCCTCCGAAACATCCCTTTCCGCCCATGGTGGGGGTTCCGAACCGTCACAGCGTCACAGGCAAGGAAACTCAACCCTTTCCGGCAAATATCAATCCGTCACACCCGAGAGCGTGTTACGGATCGAAAACCAAGCCAAACCCACGGAAAACTTGGGTTGTGACGGTGTGACGGTTTCAGACCCCCCCTTAGAGCCCGTCCAGGAAGTTTATGAGCGAGCCAGGCG
>JAEWCI010000434.1 GCA_023390705.1 Pseudomonadota bacterium | reverse complement strand
CGGGGGGGCCCGCGGTCGGGGGTCACCCGCCCGAAAGGCCACAAGCCCGAGCCCGGACCGCCGGCCTGCACCTCCTAGCGGCGGCATCCGTCCTTGACCGCCGCCGAGGCCCCGGAGGCGGCCTGCCCGGCGGTTGCAGGGCAGTTGAGCGGTCAGGATCAACTGCCATGGGATCAGCGCGGCGGGATGCGCAGCACCAGGCCGGGCGGCAGGGTATCGGCACTGGCCGCCACCGGGGCGTTGGCCTCGATGAGCCGAGCCGCCTCCGCCGGCGAGCCGTAATGGCGCTGGGCGATCTCGGCCCAGGTCTCGCCGGGCTGCACCATGTGCAGCAGGCTGCCGGCGGGGCCGAAACTCTCGCCGGCCTCTATCTGCGCCCGGTGCACCGCGGTTTCCGCCGCTTCGGTGCCGGCGGCGCCGGGCGGCAGATGGGCGAAGCCGCCTAGGCTTTCCAGCAGGCCGGGCGCGGGCGCGACTGTGCGGAGCCGGTCCTCGACCACGGCGATGCCGTGCAGGTTGCCGATCGCCAGGACCAGCCGCTCCCGCGTCACATTGTCCGGCATCTCGCCTTCCAGCAGGGCGCTGTCGCCCCGCCGGGCAATCTGGACCCCCGCATGCGGCAGGCCCAGCCGGTCGAGCTCCGCAGCGATGGCCGGGGCACTGGGGGAGCCGGCGCCGAGCACGGTGCCGGCCTCGGGCGCAAAGTGATAGACGGGCATGGAAGCTCCCCCAGGCTAGGGCGGGTGGTCATGTGCGGAACGTCCGCCCGCCGCCCAGGTTGCGGGAAGGCGCCGGCCTCCCCACCCTCCTTCTCATGGAAACGCCCCTGCTGGTCCAGCCGGACCCCGCCGACCCACGCCTGACCCGCCGCGTTGCCGGGCTGGACCATACCGGTGCCCGGGTGGAAACCAGCGTGACGGTGGAACGGCCGCTGACGCTGTTCCTGAACGGCCAGGAGATCGTCACCATGATGACGATCCTCGACCGGCCGGAGGAACTGGCGCTGGGCTATCTGCTGAACCAGGGCATGCTCCGCCGGGACGACGGCGTGACCGGCGTGGAATACGACGACGACCTCGGCGTTGTGGTGGTGCGGACCGAACGGCGCACCGACTACGAGGAGAAGCTGAAGAAGAAGACGCTCACCTCCGGCTGCGCCCAGGGCACCGCCTTCGGCGACCTGATGGAGGGCTTCGCCAGCGCGCGGCTGCCCAAGGCGGAATTGCGCACTTCCTGGCTCTACCGCCTGCTGCACCGGATCAACACCCTGCCGACGCTGTATCTGGAAGCCGGCGCCATCCATGGCTGCGCGCTCTGCCGGCAGGATCAGCCACTGGTCTATATGGAGGATGTCGGCCGGCACAACGCGGTGGACAAGATCGCCGGCTGGATGTTCCGCAATGCCTGCGACCCCGCGGACAAGATCTTCTACACCACCGGCAGGCTGACCTCGGAGATGGTGATCAAGACGGTGCGCATGGGCATCCCCGTGCTCGTCTCGCGCAGCGGCTTCACCGCCTGGGGCGTGGAACTGGCGAAGGAAGCGGGGCTGACCCTGATCGGCCGCTGCAAGGGCAAGCGCTTCCTCGCCCTGGCGGGGGAGGAGCGGATCGTCTTCGATGCCGACCTGGCCTATGTCGAGGAGGAGAGCGCGAAGCACTGGCGCAAGAACAGCCGTGAGGCCGAGGAGCGCGGCGCGTGACGGCGGATTCCGGCGGACGAAGCGATACCCTGGCGGTGGTGCTGGCCGGCGGGCTGGCGCGGCGCATGGGCGGCGGGGACAAGCCGCTTCGCCTGCTCGGCGGGCGTCCCTTGCTGGCGCATGTGCTGGAAAGGCTGCGGCCGCAGGCGGCTGCCTGCATCCTGAACGCCAACGGCGATGCCGCCCGCTTCGCCGCATGGGGCCTGCCCGTGGTGCCGGACCCGCTGGCCGATCATCCGGGACCGCTGGCCGGGGTGCTGGCGGCGCTGGACTGGGCAGCGGCTGAGCGGCCGGAGCTGCCCTGGGTGGTTTCCGCCCCCGGCGACTGCCCCTTCCTGCCGCCCGACCTGGTGGCGCGGCTGCACGCGGCCCGGGAAGCGGCGGGGGTGCCGCTGGCCTGCGCCCGTTCCGACGGGCAGACCCACCCGCCCATCGGGCTCTGGCCGGTGGCGCTGCGCGGGGAGCTTCGCGCGGCCCTGCTGGCGGGCGAAAGGCGGATCGACCGCTGGACCGCCCGTTTCGGCTGCGCCCATGCCGACTGGCCGACGCAGCCCTGCGATCCCTTCTTCAATGCCAATGCGCCCGAGGACCTAGCGGTGGCGGAAGCCCTGCTGCATGGCGCCGCCACCGGGTAGCGGCGGGCATCGCGCCAGCCGGGTGCCTCATACCGGCCGCCTGGGATCCTGACCGCTGGCCCGCGGTCATGCATCCGGCATGATTGCCGGCCTTGGCGCGCATCCACCGCACCGGGTCCCCATCGCAAGCCGCGGTGGGAACCCGGCAACCCGGCTTGCCGATACCCGGCTCCGAAAGCCGGGACTTCCTGCGCCGGGTATCAGCCGCCCGGCTTGTTCACCAGCGCCTTCACCTCGTCCATCGCCTCGGCGAAGCGGCTGTTCAGCAGGGACAGCGCCTCGGCATTGGACTTCTGGATGAGGTCGGCCAGTTCCTTCATGTTGTTCACCGCCTTCTCATAGGCGGATTTCAGCATTTCGGCCTGGCGGGCGGCCTTGGCCTGCGGGGCTTCCTGGGAGCCCATGGCCTTCATCGCCTCGGTCATCTCCGCCATCGAGGCCTGCAGGATTTCCATGTGCCGCCGCGCCACCGCCTGGGCGCCTTCCAGGGCGACCCGGTTGGCGGCGGAAAGCGCTTCCAGGTTGCGGCGCTGGGCGGCAGCCAGGGCGTCCAGGTCCGGCATGGCCGGCAGGCGGAAATCCGCCATCAGGCGCATCATGTCGAGTTCGGGCCTCTGCTCGGGCATGGTCGGTTCTCCTCGCGCATTCGCGCTGAGCCCAAACCTACTTAGAGCGGCCACCAGGGTCAAAGTTTTTGCTGCGATGCAGCAATTATATCATTGTGACCTGATGCGACGGGCGCCGTCCCCGGCCCCAGCCGCAACGTCCGGGCCACCCGCTCCGCCTGGTCCAGGGCGCGGTCCAGCGCCGCCATGGTGCGCCCCAGGTCCTGGCTGTCGTCCTTCAGCCAGGCGCGGATGGTGGCCAGCCACACCCCCGTGGTGCCCTGCACCCGCAGCAGCCCGGGCAGGCCACCGGTGGCGATGCCCGCGGCTTCCAGCATCCAGGACATGGAGCCCGGCAATTCCGCCAGCAGCAGCAGGGCCAGCAGTGGGTCGCGGCGCAGTTCCTCCAGCAGCCGCACGATGCCGGCGCGGTGCGGCTGCATGGCGTCGATCCGCCGCATGAGCGCATCGAACAGCCGGTCCCGCGGGCTGCTGCCGCCGAATTCCGAGCCTTCCAGCGCCGCGCGGTCCATGGCCAGCCCGTGCAGCCGCAGCAGGTGCAGGCGGGACGGGCAGCGCCGGCGCAATTCGGCTAGGGAGAGCCCCGAAGCGGCGGCTACCCGCGCCATGGTCAGCCCTTCCCAGCCATGCGCCGCCACTACCTGCCAGAGGGCGGCGACGAGGCGGGACTCGGTCTCGGCGGTGTCGCTCATGCCCCTGAGTGTAGGCACTGTGGCGGCAACCGGAAGGGGGCTTGCGCGGGTCGGCGCCTGTATCCTGGCGGCACCCATCCCTACCCTCGGGACTGGCGGCCTGTGTCCCGGCGCCACCGATTCAGACCTGCGGGCCTGGCGGCCCGCCGGTCATCGGGGCGCTTGTATCCCGGCGCCACCGATTCAGACCTGCGGGCCTGACGGCCCTCCGGTCATCGGGGCCGGTCAGCCGGCCAATTCGCGGGAACGGGCGGTGGCGGCGGCGATCGCCTCGCTCATCAGCTTCGGCCAGGCATCCGGCGCCATCAGCACGCTGAGCGCGCGCTCCGTGGTGCCCTTGGGGCTGGTCACGTTCTTCCGCAACTGGGCGCTGTCCTCGGCGCTGGCGGCCAGCAGCGCGCCGGAGCCCGAGACCGTGGCGCGGGCCATGCGGCGCGCGAGGTCCGGCGGCAGGCCCTGTTCGATGGCCGCCGCCTCAAGCACCTCGGCCAGCAGGAAGACATAGGCCGGGCCGCCGCCGGAAACCGCGGTGACCGGGTCGATCAGCGCCTCGTCCCCGACCCAGGCGACCTCCCCGATGGCCGAGAGCAGGCTGTCCGCCAGGCCGCGCTGCGCCGCGCTGACGCCGGGGCCGGCGCAGGCCACGGTGAAGCCCTGGCGGACGGCGGCCGGGGTGTTCGGCATGGCGCGGATCACCGCCGCCCCTTTGCCCAGCGCCGCCCGCATGCCGGCGATGTTGCGCCCGGCCATGATGGAGAGGAACAACGTCCCCGGCCCCGCCAGCGGGGCGAAGGCCGGCAAGGTGGCCGGGGCTTCCTGCGGCTTGATCGCCAGCACCACGGCGGCCGGGCGGAAGCCCGTGGGGAGGGCGGCCGGGTTCGGCACCACCGGCACCCGGCCCGCGAAGGGGGCGGCGGCCGGGGCGTGCGGTTCCACCACGACGGCTTCGGTCAGGCCACGCTCCAGCCAGCCGGCCAGCATGGCGCCGCCCATCTTGCCGCAGCCCACCAGCAGCAGTGGCGGCAGTCTCGCCTCGGCCATGATCCGGTCCCTCTCCCGAAGAAATCGGGAGGGAGGATGCGGGTCAGGCCTCCCCGACGCAATCCAGCATGGCGGCCTGCAGGGCATCCCCCGGCGTCTTGCCGCCCCAGAGCACGAATTGGAAGGCCGGGAAGAAGCGCTCGCATTCGGTGATGGCGATGTCCACCATGTCCTCCAGCGATTCGGCCGAGGCGCCGGGGGCGCCGCGCAGCAGGGCGGAGTGGCGGAAGACCGGCACGCCGTCCTCGCTCTCCAGCCCGAAATGGCCGATCCACAGCTTCTCGTTCGCCAGGGCCAGCAGTTCGTAGAGCCTTTCGCGGTGACCGGCCGGCACCTTCAGGTCGAAGGCGCAGGAGAAATGCATGGCGCTGATTTCCGGCGCCCAGGAGAAGAACACGCCGTAGTCGCACCATTTCCCCGGCGCCTCGGCCGCCATTTCCCCGTCCGAACGGCGCTCGAAGCTCCATTCATTGGCGGTGACGATCTGTTCGAGGATGTCGAGGGGATTGGCGCTGCGTTCGAGGTCCTGGGCCAGCAGACCAGACATCGTGGCACCTCCTCTTCCCGATGGGGCGCCCCATCACACCGGGTCTTGCGTGAGTCGGCGGTGGGGAACCACTACCTATAGACTACGCAGTTGCGAAACGCTCCGACAAGAGGTTGAGTTGCCTGCGGATTCACTTTGAGTCCGCAGCCAGTCCATATCGTTGAAAAGGCAGGCTTAACCCCCGGGCATTTTCCATGGCCCGCCAACCGCCGGCCGGGCCCGCCGGCGCGGCCCCGGGC
>JAEWCI010000405.1 GCA_023390705.1 Pseudomonadota bacterium | reverse complement strand
TGGTAGCGCCGGTCACTGCGCCGGCACCCGCACCGATGGCCGCACCGGCCAGCGCGCCGACCGGCCCGCCCAGGGCGCCGATTCCGGCACCCGTGGCTGCGCCGGCCGCGGCGCCACCGGTGGTCCGTTCCTGAGGATCAGTGCCGCAGGCGGCCAGCCCGGCCATCAGCGCCGCGGCGCCCAGGATTTTCCATTGCATGATCCGCTCCTTTCTGCTCGGCGGGGGAGGACGCCGGTGCGAAAGGAACGTCTGCGGGAGGAACTGGTTGCGCCGCCGTGAGGGCTGCCCACGGCCGCTGCCCGCACGTGGAACGCTTGCGGTGAACCCCTTGGCCCGCGCTATCCTGATGCCGGATCGATGGGAGGACGGCATGCCGATCGAGACGCCGATAACGCTCCGCGAGCCGGCCTGGCTTCGCGAGTTCAAGAATTTCCTGCTGCGCGGCAGCGTGGTGGACCTCGCGGTCGGCCTTGTGGTCGGCGCCGCCTTCACCGCCATCGTCACCTCGCTGGTCGAGGACCTGCTGAACCCCCTTATCGGCCTGGTGGTCGGCGGCATCGACTTCTCCAACATCTTCCTGGTGCTGAGCGGGGAGCGGCAGGCCACGCTGGAGGCCACGCGGCAGGGCGGTGCGGCGGTGCTGGCGGTGGGCAAGTTCATCAATGCCATCATCAAGTTCATCATCGTCGGCTTCGCCATCTTCTGGGTGGTGAAGGCGCTGTCGCGGCTGAAGCTGCGGGAGCTGGGCAAGGCCCCGCCGGCGGAAACGCCGACCGAGAAGCTGCTCGCCGAGATCCGCGACGAATTGCGCGCCCAGCGCCAACCCGGCACCTGAGCCGGGCCGTACCGCCGGAAGTCCCTGCTTCCGGCGCTACGGTTGCAGCCGATGAATCCGCCGCGGTTCCGGGAGAATCCGCATCCACAGCGCGGCAAGGACGACGGTGCCAGCCGACCCGGCTGGTGCAGGAGCTGGATCGTGAGAACTTGCGGACCCGCCAGGTGCCGGGGAGCGAGCGGACCGGAGAGGAGCGGCGCAAGGCGCGCAACCCCCTCCCCGCAGACACCGTGTTGTGATCCTGTGCGGAAGAACCTGGCCCTATTGCGCGAACGCAAAGCCGTGCCGCCGGACTTCACCTAGCTTGCGCGGACCTCGACACAGGAACCCGGGAGGCGATGATGAAGGTCAAGGACATCATGACGCGCAACGTGATCACGGTACCGGCGGATACCCCGGCACTCGCGGTCGCGCGGCTGCTGGCGGATCGCGGCATCGCCGCCGTGCCGGTGACGGATAGCTGGGGCATGCTGCACGGCATCGTCTCCGAGGCCGACCTGATCCGCCGCTTGGCGGTGGGCGATGCACCGAAGCCCGGCCTCCTGCGCGGCCTGTTCTACAACCGCGAACGCGCCGCACAGCAATATGCCCGCGCCCATGGCGCAACGGCGGCGGATGTGATGACGCGCGAGGTCATCACGGCCCAGGAATCGATGACCGCGGAACATGCCGCCCAGCTCATCGAGGAGCACAATGTGCGCAGGCTGCCGGTGGTGCAGGACGGGGTGCTGGTGGGCATCGTCTCCCGCGCCGACCTGCTGCGCGCGCTGCTGCGGGAGGAGAACGGGGAATCCTCCGACGCCGCCATCCGCGCCGCCGTGGGGGCCGAGATGGCCCGGCTGCCCTGGGCCGACGCGCCCTTCGTCTTCTTCGAGGTGCAGGAGGGGGAGGTGACGCTCTATGGCTTCTGCGAATCCTCAGCGGTGCGCCAGGGGCTGCGGGCCATCGCCGCCGGCGTGCCGGGAGTGAAGGCGGTACACGACCGCATCACCGACAAGCGCATCAGCCCGCGGGAATAGCGGGCAGCCGCCGCCCTGGCGCCGGATGGCGCCGGGATGGCGTGGCTGTGGTTCTCAGCGCAGCAGCCCGACCGCGTCCAGCACCGGCTTCGCCGGCAGGCCCTGCCGCACAAGCGCCCGGAACGCGCCATGGCCGACCAGGAAGGCGAGGATATCGGCTTGCTCCAGCGCCGCCGCGGCTTCGGTCAGCGCCAGGTTCGGCAGGCCCCGCAAGGGCGGCGGCAATGCGTCCAGATACGGCTCCACCACCAGCAGGCGCAGCCCCGGGTACCGGGCCAGGCTGGCGACGATCTCCAGCGCCGGGCTGTTGCGCAGGTCGTCCACCTCCGGCTTGTAGGCCAGGCCGAAGCAGGCCAGCACCGGCGTCGGGAACGCCTCGGCCATGGTGAGCAGGCGGTGCACCACCTGTCCTGGCCGGGCATCATTCACCGCCCGCGCGGCGCGGATCAGTGCCGCACTGTCCGGCGCCGCATGGGCCAGGAACCAGGGATCCACCGCGATGCAATGGCCGCCGACACCGGGGCCGGGGCGCAGGATCTCCACGCGGGGGTGGCGGTTGGCGAGGCCGATCGCCTCCCAGGCATCCACGCCCAGCCCTTCGGCCAGCAACGCCAATTCGTTGGCAAAGGCGATGTTCACGTCACGGAAGGTGTTTTCCGCCAGCTTGGCGAATTCCGCGGTGCGGCTGTCCGTCAGGTGGCAGTTGCCGGTGACGAAGCCCTGGTAGAACGCCAGGGCACGCCGCGCGCAGCGGGGCGTCAGCCCGCCGATGATGCGGTCATTCCCGACCAGCTCCGCCAGCATGCGGCCGGGCAGCACCCTTTCGGGACAATGCGCCAGGGCGATGCCGCCCATCGTCCCGGGCGGCGGCAGGTCCGGGCGGGCGGCGGCGAGCCGTGCCGCCAGCGTCTCCGTCGCCCCCACCGGCACGGTGGATTCCAAAATGACGAGGTCGCCCGGCCGCAGCAGCGGCGCCAGGGCATCGGTCGCCGCATCCAGACAGGCGAGGTCCGGCCGGCGGCCGGCACCGCAGGGGGTGGGCACCGCCAGGATGTGGCATTCGGCTTCGGCCGCCCGTGACTGGGCGTGCAGCCGGCCGGTCCGCACGGCCTCGGCCAGCAGTTCCGCCAGACCCTCCTCGCGGAAGGGGGCCTCTCCCCGGTTGACCGCCGCCGCCACCGCGGGATCGGTGTCGCAGCCCGTCACCCGGTGGCCGTGCCGGGCCAGCAGCGCCGCGGTCGGCAGGCCGATGCGGCCGAGTCCGTGCACGCAGACCCGGCCCATGCCGCCGGGGCTCATGCCGCGCGGAATTCCGCCACGGCATCAACGATCCGCCGTGCCGCGCGGCCATCGCCGTAGGGGAAGGCCGGCCGTGCAATCCGTGAATATTCCACCGGGTCGTCCAGCAGCGCATCGGCCTCGCGCCGCAGCCGTGCCGGATCGCTGCCGACCAGGCGGAGGAGGCCGGTGGCCAGCGCCTCCGGTCGTTCCGTCACCTCGCGCGTCACCAGCACCGGCTTGCCGAGTGCCGGTGCTTCTTCCTGCAGCCCGCCGGAATCGGTGACGAGCAGCGTTGCCCGCTGCATCAGAAAGACTATGTCCGGATAGTCCACCGGCGGGATCAGGTGGATGTTCCGCCGCCCGGCCAGCGCTCGGCGCACCGCCGCCTGCACCCGCGGCTGCGGGTGGACGGGGAAGACAAGCTGGACATCGCCGCGCTGGGCCAGGCTGGCCAGCCCAGCGCAGATGCGCCGCAGCCCCTCACCGAAGCTCTCGCGCCGGTGGCCTGTCACCAGGACCAGCCGGCGATTGGCGGCGAGGAAGGGGTAGCGGGCGGCGATCCTTTCCTGCAGCGCGCGATCGGAGGAGAGCCGCCTGGCGGTCTGCAGCAGCGCATCAATGCCGGTATTGCCGGTGACCAGCACCTTGCCATGGCGGTTCGCCTCGCGCGCCAGATTGGCGGCGGCGCTCTGGGTCGGGGCGAAGAGCAGGGCG
>JAEWCI010000378.1 GCA_023390705.1 Pseudomonadota bacterium | reverse complement strand
GTTTCGGCCTGGCCGTTCGCGGCCAGCACCGCCACGGCGCCATCCTGCAAGGCCAGCAATTCGGCCACCGCCTGGCGTGCCCGGCGCCGCGCCGCGCGGTCCAGCACCCGGCCGGCCAGCAGCAGCGCCAGCAGCGCGGTGGCGCCGTCGAAATAGGTATAGGGGCCGTTGCGCAGCGTCTCGGAAAGGCTCATCGCCGTGGTGGCCAGCACGCCGATCGAGACCGCGAGGTCCATGCTGACGCGCCCGGCGCGCAGCCCGGCCAGGGCGGAACGGTAGAAGGGCAGCCCGGCCACCAGCACCACCGGCAGGGCGATCAGCGCGGCGATCCAGTGCATCGCGGCGCGCGTCGCCTCGCCCATGTCCCAGCCGACCCAGACGGCGACCGAAACCAGCATGACGTTCATCGAGCCGAAGGCGGCGATGCCCAGCGCGCGGACCAGCGTCCGGCCCTCGTCATCCTCCGTGGCGCGCAGGCAGGCCGGGGACCAGGGCGCGACGCGGAAGCCGAGCCGCGCCACCAGCCCGGCCAGGGCATTGGCACGTTCGGCAGGGCCGCGCCAGGTGATGCGCAGCCGACGGGCGGTGAGGCTGGCACGGGCGGCCAGCACCTCCGGCTCCGTCGCCAGGGCCTGTTCCACCAGCCAGACGCAGGCGCCGCAGGTCAGGCCGGCGACCATCAGTTCCAGTTCCTGGGTGCCGTCGCGGCCGGGTTTGGCGAGCGGGGCATAGTCCACCGGCGCCGCTTCCGCGGCCGGGCGCAGCGTGCCGGCGGCGGTTTCGCGCTGGCGGTAGAAGGCATCCAGCCCCAGCCCTTTCACCAGGGCATGGGCGCCCTCGCAGCCGGTGCAGCAGAAGCCGGTGGTGGCGCCGGCCGGCATCGGCCCGCCGCAATGCACGCAGGCAGCCGGGCTGGTGGCGCTGTCGGCAGGGACAGGCCGGCCGAGCGCGGTCATGGCACGACCAGCCGCTGGCGGATGTCCAGCGCCTCGCCGCCCGGGCCGGTCAGGCGCAGCCGCGCCTCCCACTGGCCGGGGCGCAGCCCTTCCGCCACCGCCACCCAATGGCCGGCACCGGCGGCGGCGAATTCCAGCGGCAGGTCCAGCCCTTCCAGAGGCCGGCGCAGCACGCCGGCAAGCTGGCCGGAAACCGGCGCCCCCGCGCGGTCCCGCACCTGCACCGCTAAGCCGCCTTCCGCCAGGGTGACAGCGGCATTCCAGCCCAGCGAGTCCTGCCGCGCGGCCTCGGCCAGCACCTGGTTGTAGGCGCGGCCGCGGTCATAGGCATGGCCGGTGGTGACGCCGGTGAAGGTGGAGACGGCGGAGACGATCAGCACCGCGTTCACCGCCACCACCAGCAGCATGCCGCCGGCGAAGGCCCAGGGAATCCAGCGGCCACGCCGCGCGGAAGGAGCGTTCACGGTGATGCTCATGGCTTTGGCCCCAGGAAGACGCTGCCGGTGGAATCCACGGCGCGGCCGCGGGCATCCAGCAGGCGGAAGGTGACGGGCACGCTTTCCGGCAGCCGGATGCCGGCGGGCGCCGTCACCAGGGCGCGGAACTGGGTGATGCCATCCGGCCGGGTTTCCAGCAGCGGGCGCCCGGCGGCATCGGCGCGGCTGTCCTGCACCACCAGTTGCAGCCCCGCCGGGCCGTCCAGCACCAGCGCCAGCTCGTTGCTCTCGCGCGACTTGTTCACCAGCTTCAGCGTGTAGGCGTTGCGCACCCCGCCATCGGCCAGCCGGACGAAGAGCGGCGCGCGTTCGCGGATGACGGCGAGCGACAGCGTCTCGCGCATCGCATAGGAACCGAGCATGATCGCGGCCACCACGCCGAGCACCGCGGCATACAGGTAGGTACGCGGCCGCAGGAATTTCGGGGTGTTGCGCACCTGCATGCCGCAGGCGTCGCGCGCCGGGCCGGGCGCCATGGCCTTGGTCGCCGCCTCGCTGGCGGCGAGGTTGGCGAGCGTCTCGAAGGCCACCAGCCCTTGCGGCCGGCTCAGCCTGGCCATGATGTCGTCGCAGGCGTCGATGCAGAGGCCGCAGCCGATGCACTCCATCTGCTGCCCGTCGCGGATGTCGATGCCGGTGGGACAGACATTCACGCAGGCGCGGCAGTCCACGCAGTCGCCCACGCTCTCGGCCTTGGCCTTGCCGCGCGGCTCCCCGCGCCAGGCGCGGTAGGAGACGACGAGGCTGTCCTCGTCCAGCATCGCCGCCTGGAAGCGCGGCCAGGGACACATGTAGGTGCAGACCTGCTCCCGCGCCCAGCCGGCCAGCAGATAGGTGGTGGCGGTGAACAGGCCGAAGAAGAAATACACCTCCAGGCTGGCCTGGCCGGTGAAGAAGCGCGGGGTCATCTCCAGCGCGTCGTTGAAATACATGATCCAGGCGCCGCCGGTGGCGGCGGCGATGCCCAGCCAGATGGCGTGGGTGATGGCCTTCCTGCGCAGCCAGGTGGCGGTCCAGGGCTGCTTGTCCAGCTTCATCCGCTCATTGCGGTCGCCCTGCACCAGGCGCTCGACCAGCATGAAGAGGTCGGTCCACACCGTCTGCGGGCAGGTGAAGCCGCACCAGACGCGGCCGAACAGGGAAGTTGCGGCGAACAGCCCGATCGCGCCCAGCACCAGCAGGCCGGTGAGGTAGTACACCTCCTGCGGCCAGATCTCGATCCAGAAGAAGAACAGGCGCGCATTGGTCATGTCCACCAGGACAGCCTGGTCGGGCATGTTCGGCCCACGGTCCCAGCGCAGCAGCGGGACCAGGTAGTAGAGTGCCAGGCAGACCGCCAGGATCGCCCATTTCGCCCGCCGCACCGGCCCCTGCACCCGCTTGGGATAGGGCTTCACCCGGTTCGCGTAGAGCGGGGTCGCCGCCGGTGTCCCCACCGGCGGCTGCACCGTCTCGCGGGTGTCGAGCTTGCTCATCACCCGTTCCTTTGCCTGCTGTTCGCTCACTCACCGCCGCCCAGGGCGTGGACATAGACGGTCAGCATGTTGACGATCGCCGGGTCCAGCCTGCCGGCCCAGGAAGGCATGACGCCGGCGCGGGCGAAGCTGATGCTGCGCACCACGGAGGCCTTGTCGCCGCCGTACAGCCAGACCTGGTCGGACAGGCGCGGCGCGCCGAGCTCCCGGTTGCCCTCGCCGCGCTCGCCATGGCAGCTCGCGCAGTTCTCGGTGAAGAGCGTGGCACCGCGGCCCGCCGCCGCCTGGTCGGTTGCCCGGCCGGTCAGCGAAAGGACATGTTCCGCCACGTCGTTCACCTGGCTCCCGGTCAGCATGCCGTCCGCCAGGAAGCGGGGCATCTGGCTCATGCGGGCCTCGTCATCCTCGGCATTGCGGATGCCATGGCGGATGGTGGCCTGGATGGCTTCGAAATTGCCGCCCCAGATCCAGTCGTCATCGGCCAGGCTGGGGAAGCCGCCCGGCGCCCCCTGCCCGCCGGCGCCGTGGCAGCCGGCGCAGTTGTTGGCGAAGGCGATGCGGCCGCCGGCCAGCGCATAGG
>JAEWCI010000320.1 GCA_023390705.1 Pseudomonadota bacterium | reverse complement strand
GCTATGCTCAGCACCCGCACCTGCCGCCCGGCGGCGAGGCCGAGCAGGGCCAGCATGTGCAGGCTGCGGGAAGCCGGTAGGCTGCCATCGAAGGCGACGAGGATGCTGTCCGAGGCCAGCGGCCGCTCCGGCGCCAGCAGCAGCGGCCGCGGGTTGCGCTCCAGCAGGCCGAGCACGGTTTCCGAAACGCCGGATTCCGGTTCCTCGCCGAAGAAGGTGGCGTTGCGGCCAAGCACCAGCAGATCGCTGGTGGTGGCCTCGGCCTCGATGCACCCGGCCGGTTCGCCTTCCTGCTGGCGCGCCTCGCAGGCGACCCCGGCCTCGGCCGCCGCCGCCCGGAGCGCGGCCAGGGCGGCGGCGGATTGCTGGTGGGCGCGGCGCAGCGCATCCATTTCCATCTGCACCTTGTAGGCGGAGCCGCCGATGCCGGTCGCCATGGGCCGGGTGATCCAGGGCGTGTCGATGACGGCGATGGCCCCCAGCCTTGCCTGGTTTGCCTTGGCCAGGGCAATGGCCAGGCGCCGCGCCTCATGGCTGGCCGGGGTGTCGTCGAGCGCCAGCAGCAGCCTGGTGATCATGGTCCGTCTCCTGTCATGCCGCCTGCTGGAGCGGTCTCACCGTGGCCATGCACAGCAGAACCGCTCCAGGTTATCGTCTCGTCGCATCTTCCGCGTCGCCGGGTGATTCCACGCGGCTTGAAAATGCTCCGGGGCCACCGCACCGCGGAAGGCAGGTAATGCCGGGGCGACGAGCATACCTGCCCTCTTGCTCATGTCATGGCCTGGCGGGTCCCCAGGGTCAAAGCCCGAGCAGATCCAGGGTCCGCGCCACCACCTTTGCCTCGTCGAAATGCTCCAGTGCCCGGGCACGGCCGGCGGTGCCCAATCGGGCGCGCAAATCCGGATCGGCGGCAAGGCGGGACAGCGCGGTGGCCAGGGGGCCGACCGCGGCGGGGGGGACAAGGAAGCCGGTCTCGCCTTCCACCACCTGTTCGCGCGGGCCGCGTATGCTGGTGGCGACCACGGGCAGGCCGGTGAGCATCGCCTCGATCACCGACATCGGCAGCCCTTCGAAATGGCTGGGCAGGCAGAAGATGTCCGCCGCCGCCAGCAGCCGCGCCACGTCGTGGCGGTAGCCGAGGCGGCGCAGCCTGGGGCCCAGCACCGCCGCGGCGCGGGCGAATTCCCGCTCCAGGTCATCGCCATGGTCCGAGGGCAGGCGTTCGCCCACCACCCAGAGCGTAACCCCCGGCACCGCCTCCATCGCCCGCAGCAATTCGGCATAGCCCTTGTGCCGCACCAGGCGGGAGACGGCGATGACGACGCAGTCGCCCTCCCCCGCGCCTAGCCCGGCGCGCAGCGCGGCGCGGGCGACGGGATCGGGGTGGAAGAGAGCGGGGTCGCGGCCGTTGAGCACCGCGGTGGCCTGGCGGTGGATGCGCAGGCGGCGGGCATCCGCCGCTTCCTCCGTGCTGACGGTCAGCAGCGTATCCGTCAGCCTGCCGCCCAGCCATTCCAGGCCCAGCGACATGCCACGGCGCCAGAGCGGGCCAGGCTGGTTGAACAGGAAACCATGGCAGGTATAGGCGATGCGCGGCACGCCGGCGGCCTTGGCGGCGGCACGCGCCAGCAGGCCGCTGATCGGCATGTGGCCGTGCACCAGGTCGAATCGCTCCTCCCGGAACAGTTGGTGCAGGGTGGTGAAGGCACGCCAATTCGCGACAGGGGAGAGGCTGCGGGCGAAGGGCACCGGGACGATGCGGAAGCCCTCCTGCCGCGGCAGGTCCAGCAGGGGGCCTTCGGCGCAGATGCCCACCACCTCATGCCCCCGGGCGCGGGCACCCCGCATCAGCGGCAACAGGAAATGCCGCAGCGAGAAATCCACATTGGTTATCTGGGCGATCTTCATGGATGCAGCCCGATCCCGCCGCGAGGCGGGCGGGACCAGAACCCTTCAGGGAGTGAAGCGGCGAAGGGCCGAGGAGAGGAGCCAGCGACCCGACCGGGAAGGAGGGCCGGGCCGACCCGCAGCCGTTTCCGAACAGGCGCTCAAGCCTCCTGCTCACCCGGGGCGGGGGCGGAGACGCGGGTGATGGCCCATTGCACGCTGTCGGCGCCGGTTTCCGCATGCAGCGCGACCTGGCCGGTGCGGCGGGCCTCGGCGCCGAGATAGACGCTTTCCTCCAGTTCCACCCGCGCGCCCTTGGCACGCAGCCGCCAGCCATGACCGGAAGGCAGGCGCAGCAGCACCGCGCTTTCATCCTGCTGCAGGCTGGCCGTCACCGCCGGATGCAGGTGGAAGCGCAGCACGAAGGCGGGCGGGGTGGTGGTGCCGTCCAGCATTTCCAGCAGGTCCTCGCCGCGCAGGTCATCGCCGGATTCAGCCAGGTAGAGCCGGCGGCGATGGATGATGCCGAAGGGCTTGCGCCAGCCGTCATGGCTGGCTTCCAGCCATTGCGCGCCACCGACCTCGTGCGGTTCGGCCTCCACCCGTTCCGGCCGGCGGCCCAGGCCCTCGGGCTTCAGCTCCGCGCTGTTGGTGTCGGCAAGGACCAGCGTGGAATGCGCCGCCGTCGCCCGCAGCGCGTCCCGCCATTCGGCCTCGGCCGCCGGGGCGGCGCCGCAGTTCACGATGAGGCGGTCGCGGCCGACCGACATCTCGAAGGAAAGCGTGCCGGCATGGGCGTAGCGATCCGCGCCCTGTGGTAGCCCAGAGGCGACATCCGGCGCCCTTGCCGGCGGCGGCTTGCCACAATCGGCGATCACCAGGGTGCGGCCGGCCTGCATGCGGTAGAAGTGGGTCTCCTCCAGCTTCACCGGGGCGCGGCCGCGCGCCTGGCCCTGGGTGAGCACAAGATCGACCAGCGACGCGCCTTCTTCCCGGCTGCCGTTGAACAGGGCCAGCCCGCCATCGCCATGGCGGAACAGCTTGAGCGCCTGGCCACCGCGTTCCAGCGCGGTGGCGAGCTGCGAGGGCGCGTTCACCCCGGCGCCGTGCAGCAGGTTGCGGATCTCGATCAGGTCCTGCAGCGCCAGCAGAAGCTGGGTCGGGCTGCGTTCCACATGGCCGCCATCGGGGTTGAATTGCCGTTCCAGCTCCCCGGGCAGGAAGCGGAGGGCGCGGGTGAGCCAGGCTTCCTCCTCCAGCGCCACGGCGGCGGCGATGGTGCCCTTCAGCGTGACCAGCGCGCCCCGATGCGCGGCTTCCGCCGGCAGGGAGAGGGCGACCCCGCGCGCATCCTGCGCCAGGCGGATCAGCAGCCGCCTGCGGAACCCGTCCTCGGCCGTGGCGGCGATGAAGTCCCAATGCCCCAGCCAGGCGGAAACGCGGGCGGCAGCGACTTCCGGCGCCTGGGCCAGCTCCTGGTCGGCGCCATGGGCCAGCCAGTCCTCCGCCAGGTCCCGCGCGCACATCCGGGCGGCGTCGGTGCCCAGCGCATTGAGGTCGCGCAGCCAGGCGAAGCCATGCGCCGCGGCGCGCCAGGCAATGGGCCCGGAAGCCTCGTCCCAGCCGGCGCCGGGTTGCTCGGCGGTGGTGGGCGCCAGCCGGCGGACGGCACCGCCGCATTCGAATTCGCCACGCAGCAGCCGGGCGCCGCGGCCGTGGTCACCGGGCCAGAGATCGCGGAAGGAACGTGCCGGCGCATCCGGCACCTTCACCGGCTTCAGACCCGCCAGGAATCGGCGGGCGTTGCGGAACAGGTCGGACGACATCGGCGCTGTGTTTCCCCCGGCCCCTTGATTCACGCACCGCCGCGCAGCGCGGCGATGGCGGCGGCGTAGTCCGGCTTGCCGAAGATGGCGGTGCCGGCGACCAGCACATCCGCCCCGGCGGCGATGCAACGCGGCGCGGTTTCGGCGGTGACACCGCCATCCACCTGCAGCCGGATGTCGCGGCCCGAGGCATCTATCATGCGGCGCAGCGCGGCGATCTTCGGCAATTGGCTGTCCAGGAAGGACTGGCCGCCGAAGCCCGGGTTGACCGACATGACGAGGATGAGGTCGCAGAGATCCAGGACGTGCTCCACCGCCGAAACGGGCGTGGCGGGATTAAGGACCACGCCGGCCTTCTTGCCCATACCCCTGATGCCCTGCAGCGAGCGATGCAGGTGCGGCCCGGCTTCCGGGTGCACCGCAATGAGGTCCGCGCCCGCCTTGGCGAAGGCTTCCAGGAAGGGATCGACCGGCGAGATCATCAGGTGCACGTCGAAGGGCAGCGCGCAGTGGCGGCGCAGCGCGGCGATCAGGCCGGGACCGAAGCTGATGTTCGGGACGAAGTGGCCGTCCATGATGTCCAGGTGCAGCCAGTCGGCGCCGGCGGCGGCGACGGCGCGCACTTCCTCCCCCAGCCGGGCGAAGTCCGCGGCGA
>JAEWCI010000313.1 GCA_023390705.1 Pseudomonadota bacterium | reverse complement strand
CCTCCGTGATGCTGCGCATCCGCTCCCAGCCATCGCCGTAGCGGTACAGCTCAGGGTCGTCCGGGTGCAGCTCGTAGACGTAGAGGTCTTCCTGGTCCGTCGGGTGGATGGTCAGGGAGAAGGCGATCCGGTCGTTGTGGCCCAGGCTGACGCCCGGCACGGCCGGTTCCCCGGTGCCGATCACGTCGAGGCCCGGCGCGGTCAGGTGCGCGATGTAGCGCAGCGAGGGCTGTTCATGGACCCGGTGCGGGTCGCTGGCGAGGATGGCGCGGCCGGTGGTGGTGCGGGACGGCGCCAGCGCCCAGTTGTTGCTGCCCTGGTTCTCGGCGGCGATCGGGTCGGCGGGTTCGCCGGTGCCGATGGCGTTCGGCTCGGTCGCCAGCAGGTAGGTCCGCAGCACTTCCGGCGGGATGGGCTGCGCCTCCCAGCCATCCGGCACCATCACCTGCCAGTCCGGCTGCAGCAGCTTGTGGAAGCGGTCGGCTTCGATGCCGAAGCGGGCGGCGATGTTGTTGCGGGTGATCTCGGCATCCAGGTTGCGGACGCGGGCATGGGCACGGCAGCGCACCACGTCCTCCGGCGCCCAATGCGCGGGCCGGGTGCCGAGCAGGCGGAATTCGAGCGGCAGCCGCTCCGGCTCGCGCGCCACGAGGTCCACATAGGCGTTGATGCCGGCGACGAAGGCCGTGGTCCAGGCTTCCGCCTGCGGCCCGTATTCCGCCCATTCCGCTTCCATGTCGCCGCGGTAGAGCAGCAGCCGCGCCGCCTGGTCGCGCTCGACATAGGCGGGGCCGAGATCGCCGGCCAGCAGGCCCAGGCCGCGCTTGCGCCAGCTGTCCATCTGCCAGAGGCGGTCACGCGCGGCATTGAAGCCCTGGGCGAAGAAGACGCCGGCCTCGCTTTCCGAACGGATATGCGGGATGCCCCAGCGGTCGAGCAGGATCTCGGCTTCGGCGGGCAGGCCGGGCAGGACGATGGTTTCGGTGGGCGTGTTCATCCTTCGGGTCCGATGCCGTTGTCGAGCGCCTTCGGGCCGGTGGCGAGGTATCCTGGCGCCGGTGCGCCCCCCGTCACGGTCCAGCATCCGGGCGCCTGGGCAGGAATGGCTGGCCGGCCGGACTGTCACAGGACCCCGGATGCCTGGCAAGTGCCGCGGCGATGGCGGAGTGAGAAAGAGCGCCTTGTGGCGCTCCAATGCGTTCAAGCCTGCAGCGCCTGTATCGAACGATCTCGTCGTGGCGGTTGCGGAGGGTGACGAAGCCGTTCTTCCATGCCTGAATATTCTGGCCAATCCGCCCGGCAATTTGGCTGGCTGAGAAATGCAAGAAGTCGCCCTTGAGGCTGCTACACTAGCTTCGTCCCCCGAAGCTCCAGGCTCTTGGCTTCCGCGGGACGGATGACCTCGTCCAGGTTGGCGAGCAGATGCTCCAGGCCCTCATACTCGAATGTCGGCAACACCCACGGGTAGCTCTTCAGGTGCCCCGGCAAGCTGACGAACTCGCCCAGCCCACGCAGCAGGATCGGCTGCACGGGGAGTTTGGTGAAGTCTGGGACGATGTTGTGAAGCTCTACCCGGACCTCCGTCGCGTCCGTGATGTCGGCGATGACAAACCGCGCAAGGCCGGCCAGCACCTTGACCGTCTCTGTTACGTCCCGGCTCGCCGGTATCGAGAAGTCGAAGATGACCGGAAGCAGGTCCCGCTTGCGCAGCTCGTCGCGCAGCGCGTCGAGGACTGCCTTCCGCTCCGGTAGGGAAAAGCGGCCGAGGATCAGTACTGCCTTTGTGGTGACGGTATCGATGACCTCACGGATCTTCTCATTATGCAGCAGCAGATAGATGAACTGCGCGACCTCAATGTTGTCGACGGTGACGACGGGTTCGTCCTCCGTGGTGATGACCAGGTCCCGCTGCATCGTTTTCTCATCCAGCTTCAGCCCCCACGCGGATATGCCGTAAATGCGGCAGCCGGTCAGGTCAGCGCTCGCAAAATCCGTCCCTACCAGGCGGGCCCCGCGGAGGTTCGCTTCACCGAGATCCGCCTCGCGGAGATTCGCCATGCAAAGGTTTGCATCGCTGAGGTTCGCCACGCAGAGGTTGGCTTCGCTGAGGTCGGCCTCACAGAGGTCCGCCTCGGTGAGATCGGCCCCGGTGAGGTCCGCCCGGTAAAGGCGCGCCCTGAAGAGTCGCGCCCATTTGAGGCGCGCCTCGCGCAGGTCCGCCTCGCTGAGGTCTGCGCCAAAGAGATGGGCCGTTCTAAGGTCGGCTTTGCTGAGGTTTGCTTTGGCGAGATTGGCCTCGTAGAGGTCCGCTCCAACGAGCATCGCTCCGGCGAGGTTGGCGTTGCTGAGATTTGCCCCGTTGAGGAGCGCCCATCTGAGATCAGCCTCGGCGAGGTCCGTCCCGGAGAGGTCCGCGCTCAGGAGGTCTGGCTTCACGGAGAGGTTTTTCGCCCGCCACGCATTCCAGGCATCAACCCCGTGTCGGAGCAAGTCGAGGTGGTCTGCGTTCGCCATCGCCGGGACACCTGCCGATCCAGGCACGACCATAAGCCAGCTCCCTGAACTTACGCATCGATAGAGTCCACCAAAGGCCGCGCCTCTCGGCACGGCTGAGGTACTTTCGATGGCGCAGTCTGGGGCGCGATGAACGAGGATGCGGCCTGGCGAGAACCGGATGCGGCTTCCCCCCTGCCTTCCGGGCCTCCTGCGTCATGCCGGCCAATGCCCGGCTGACCTGGCCGAGGGGGTGAGTGCAGCGGCTGGAAGCGGTCAGATCCGGCTTCATGGCGCGTACCGCGAAACGTGAACGGCGCCTTCCCGCGGCGCCGTTCCCCGCCTGGAATTCCGGCAGGCGGGCGTTCGGGCCTGCCGGCGGGCGTGGCCGAGCCGTCCCCGCCCGGCCCGGCATCGCGGGGCCGAGGGCGACGAGAGGCGCACGGAACCGGCCGGTCGCCTTGGGACAGCCCACAGCCCCTGATCGGGCCCTTCAGCCGGCCCCCTCGGCCCGGCCCAGGCGGCTTGTCCCGGATTGTCCGAGGTGCCTGGTCATGACGGTGGAGCTTCATCAGCCCGTCCCCGAAGCAGGGGTTGCATACCGGACTCAAATTGATCGCGGATCGGGGCGATGGTGCAAGCCAGGAGGTTGAGCCAGCTTGACTGGGCCGCGGCACAGGATGACGCTGGATAGCGTCCCTGATCGAAGGGGGCGGGATACCGCTGTCCCTCCCCGGACCAGATGCCGGAATCCATGCCGTGGATCTGTTCATGTTGCCGCCGGACCTCGTCGCCTTGGCTGGGGTCCTCGTCGTCGATCTGGTCCTTGCTGGCGATAACGCGATCGTCGTCGGCATGGCCGCGGCCGGCCTCCCGCCGGAGCAGCGCAAGCGGGCAATCCTCTGGGGCATCGGCGCGGCGGCCGCGCTGCGGATCGTCTTCGCGCTGCTCACCACGCAATTGCTGGCGATCATCGGCCTGACCCTGGCGGGCGGCATTCTGCTGCTCTGGGTCTGCTGGAGGATGTTCCGCGAGTTGCAGACCGCCGAGATGCCTGTCCCGGCGCCCGCGGAGGGACCTGCGGGAGAACTGGAGGCGGAGGAGGCCGGGGCTGCGGGCGGTGCGCCGCGCAAGACCCTGCGGCAGGCGATCGTGCAGATCCTGGTCGCGGATGTCTCGATGAGCCTCGACAATGTGCTGGCCGTTGCCGGGCTGGCGAGGGAGCATCTCTGGGTACTGGTCGTCGGGCTTGCGATCTCGGTGGCGCTGATGGGGGCCGCCGCCACGCTCATTGCCCGGGTGCTGGGCAGATTCCCCTGGATTTCCTGGATCGGCCTCCTGGTGATCCTCTACGTGGCGCTGGAAATGATCTGGACGGGTTCGCACGAGGTGGCCAAGGTTTTGTAGTCGCCGCCCGGGCTGCTCGGGGGGCGCGGCTTCCGCTACGCCCAGGCCACCTCGGTCAGCCCAGGGAAATGGCTGGCGCAATCGCGGACGGGCGTGGATGCCCGGGAGCGTGACTCCGCCCTGCCGACCATGACCTGCATCGGTTCGCGCGTTCAGGATGCCGCGCAAACCGATGCAGGGCCGGGTTCAGGCCGGCCGCATGCCGGCGCGCTGGATCACCTCGCCGAAGGCGTCGTATTCGCGGCGCCAGCGTGCGCGCAGGGCCTCTCCCGCCTCGAAGCGGGGCGCGAGCCCGAGGCGGACCATCGCCTCGGCAGCCTCCCGCGAGGCGCAGATCGCCTCGATCTCCCGTTCGAGCCTGGTGACGATGTCCTGCGGCATCCCGCCCGGGCCGCAGATCCCGAACCAGGAAACCAGCCCACGGCGATTGTAGCCGAGTTCGCCCAGCGTCGGCACATGCAGGATCTGCGGGCTGCGCGTCTCGCCCACCACCGCCAGGCCGACGAGCTGCCCGGTGCGCACGGGCTCGGTCGCGATCGTGTCGAATGTTAGCTGGACACGGCCCGCGAGCAGATCAACGAGGGCGGGGGAGGAGCCGCGGTAGGGGACGTGTTCGATGTCTATCCCGGCCTCCAGCTTGAACATCTCGCCGAACAGGTGGGTGATCGTGCCATTGCCGGAGGAGCCGAAGCGCAGCTTGCCGGGATTGGCCTTGGCGTAGGCGACAAGCCCCTGGATGTCGCGGAAGGGCATGGAGGGATGCGCCGCGACCACGCTGTTCGACTGGCAGGTCATGGCGACGGGCGTGAAGTCGCGGAAGCTGTCATAGGGCACGTCGAGGATATGCGGCCCGATCAGCGTCGCGCCGGTGGAATGCGCGAGGAGCATGTGGCCATCGGGGGCGGCGCGGGCGACCACCCCGGCGCCGAGTGTCGAGCCCGCGCCGGTGCGGTTCTCGACGACGAAATTCTGTCCCAGCCGGTCGGAAAGCCCCTTGGCGATGACCCGGCCGGCGGTGTCGGCGGCGCCGCCGGGGCTGAAGGGGACGATCACCGTGACCGGGCGTGTCGGCCAGGATGCCGCCTGCGCCGATGCCGCCCCCGGGCGAAGGATGGCGGGGGCGGCGATGGCACCGGCAACCACGGCCAGGCCCAGGTTGCGGCGGTTGACCGGCTTGAAGCTGCTCATTCGGGGACTCTTCCTCAACATGTCGGACAGGCCGCGCCACTGCAGGCGCTTGCCGGCAGATTGCCCCCTTCGACAAGGAAGATGAAGATGCCCGGACCGGGTTTGGGGCGTTCGGCGCGGCTCAGGTCCTCATGCGTTCGGCCATGCCGTGCCGCCGGCCACCGATGGGGATCCCGGCCCGGCTGGAGACGCGCGAGGACGCGGCGGGTGCTGGGGATCGAGGCTGCTGCCGCCAGAAAGGCGGAGGCGCCGGCGGGGAGACCTGCCGGCGGCTTCCGTCATTTCTCGGTGTCTTCGGTGCGGTGCATTTCCTCTTCGATTTCCAACTCCTCGACGGCTTCCTGCAGAACCGCAACCTGGCCGGCCAATCGCTCGATCTCGGATGCGGCCTCGGTCAGAAGCCTGCCCAGTTCCGGGGGGACATCGTGCCTGGCTGCGGCATCGCGCAGCTTTCCAATGATGTCGGTCATCTGTCGCTCGCTTGAGCCCTGGTAGCCTTCTTCGGTTATGTCGCCGGGGCTGCCCGGATCGGGCCTATCTGTCCGGGCTCTCCTTGTCGGATGCGTCCTGTCTCGTCTCGCCCGGCCCATGGGCCTGGCCTTCCGGCTTCCGGCGCGCGTTCCTGTTCTTGCCGTGCTCGCTGCTGCGGTGCGGGTCGCCGCCGCGCTCGGCTTGTCGCCGGTCCTCATCGCGCTGCCTCTGGCCTTCGCGGGCAGGTCGCCGGTTGTCCGTCATGGCTGGCACCCCTTCTTAGGTTACGGCCGGCGCGCCGAAGCCGCAGGCCGGCCATGACAGAAGCCAACACTCCGTTGCTCGCCGGGTTCGGTCGCAAGCCGAATCAGGCGCTGGCCGGAAGGCGGGTTGCGAGGGAGGGGAGGAGGCCCACTGGCGCGGCCGTGGCGGCTGACCGCCGCCGCGGGATGCGGCCGAGTGGCGGGAGCATCAGCGACCGACATAGTGCCGGGGCAGGCAGGGGGCTTCTGCCGGGGGCTTCAACGGAACGGCTGGCGAGGCCACTGCGCCAGCAGCGCACCGGAATTCCGTTCTGCTCCGTGCCTTCCGGTGCCTGTCCGTTCCGGTCCGGGCCGTGGAGGGCAGCGCCCCAAGCCGCCAGGAATAATGGTGCTGTTGGAGAGGATTGAACTCTCGACCTCTCCCTTACCAAGGGAGTGCTCTACCACTGAGCTACAACAGCGCGCCGGCTCGGCGGCGGGCTACCTAGCGACTGCGGGGCGGCACCGCAACCCCCAACTTGCCCGCCCGGGCAGGTGGCCGGTCAGTGCGCCCCCGCCATCTCCACCAGTTCCACCAGCACCCCGGCGGTGGAGGCGGGGTCGAGGAACGCGATCCGGTGCCCGCCATGGCCGTTGCGCGGCACCTCGTCGCGCAGCTTCACCCCCTTGGCCTTCAGCTCGGCCAGGGCGGCGTCGATGTCGTCCACCTCCAGGCAGATATGCCACAGCCCCTCGCCGGCCTCGGCGATGCGCTTCGCGGTGCCGCTGTCCTCGCGCAGCGGCTCCAGCAGCTCGATGGCGCTTTCGCCCACCGGCATCATCGCCAGCCGCACCCCGTTGGGCTGCAACGTCTCCTCATATCCATGGGCGATGCCCAGGGCCTCGAAGGCGGTGCGGGCGGCGTCCAGGTTCCGCACGGCGATCGCCACATGCTCGATGCGCTTGACCTTCATCGCCTATGCCTCCAGCCGGTAGATGCGGGTCGCGGTGCCGCTGAACAGCGCCGCCTTCTCCTCGGCGCTGGCGCAGGCCGCCAGGCGCTTGAAGGCGTTCCAGCAGGCCTGGTAGCTGTAGCTGCCCTTGTCCACCGGGAAATTGCTCTCGAACATGCAGCGCCCGGCGCCGAAGGCCTCGATGACCGTTTCGGCATAGGGCTTCCAGGTGGCGGCCAGCTTGGCCGAGGAAGGCGGCAATTCCCCCCTCTCGAAGCCGAAATTATTGGTCCGCATCCCCATGCCGCCAACCTTCACCGTCACGTTCGGGCAGGCGGCCAGGGCGCGGATATGGGCGGACCACTGGGCAAAGACCTCCTCCCGCCGGTTCTCATAGGGCCCGAAGCCAAGCGGCCCGCCGACATGGTTGAGGATGATCCGCGTGCCCGGGAAGGCTTCCGCCAGCGCCTTCACCCGCGGAAGCTGGTGGTAGTAGCACCAGGCGTCGTAGGAAAGGCCGAGCGGCGCAAGCTGCGCGAAGCCGGCGCGGAAGCCGGGGCTGTCCAGCATGTCCTCCGGCGGGGTGTAGGCCGGGTTCTGCACGCCCGGGTTGGGGTCCCAGGTGGCGATGTGGCGGATGCCGCGGAACCGCCCGCCGCCGGCGCGGATATGCGCCTCCAGCACCGGCCGCACCGCCTCGCCCAGGGTCAGGTCGGCATGGCCGACGATGCCGGCGGCGATACGGGTCGGGCCGAAGCCGCCGCTGGCGCTCATCGCCGCGATGCCGTTGACGAATTCCGTCTCGCCCACCGGCCTCATCGCTTCCGGGCCGCCGGCGCGGTGCATGGCGCGGCACTGCACGAAGACGGTGGCGGTGATGTTGTGGCCGCTGTTGGTGTCGGCCAGGATCTCGTCCAGCAGGTAGCGCCAGCCCGGCCGGTCCCACAGGTGGTGGTGCGGGTCCACGATCGGCAGGCCGGGCTCCAGGATCTCCTCCTGCCGCTGGGCCAGCCAGTCCTCGCGCACCGCCAGGTAATGGCTTGTCGTTGTCGTGCTCATGCGTTTCCCCGTGGGTCCTGTGCCGCCCATTCCACCCCTGGCCGCACCGCTAGGCAAGCTTCAGCATCACCTTGCCGATGACCGTGCCGCTTTCCACCAGCTCATGCGCCCGCGCCGCCTCCTCAAGCGGCAGGACATGGGCGATGCTGTGATGGATGCGCCCCGCCGCCATCCACTCGGTCAGCCGCCGCGTGCCCTCGGCGCGCAGGGGGGCTTCCATCAGGCTGCAGAAGATGGCGCGGATCACCATGTCGCGGCCGATCATCGCCCCGAAGGGGATGCGCGGCTCCGGGTCGGGGCCGGCGGCATAGGCGCCGATCACCGCCTTCGGCCCGGCCACCTGGATGCTGACCGCCATATTGCCGCCGAGATCCACTTCCGAGATGCGGGTGACGCCGCGGCCCTCGGTGATCTCCATCACCCGCCTTGCCACCTCCTCCCGCCGGTAGTCGAGGATGTGGGTGGGGTTGGCCTTCGCGGCATGCGCCGCCTTCTCGGCGGAACTGACGGTGGTGATGACCGTCCGCGCCCCGGCCAGCCGGGCGAGCTGGATGGCGTAGTGCCCCACCGCGCCGGCGCCGCCGGTCACCAGCACGTCCCGCCCCGCCACATCGCCATCGGCGAACAGCGAATACCACGCCGTCATCGCCGGCACGCCAAGGCAGGCGCCGGCTTCCAGCGGCACATCGTCCGGCAGTTTCACCGCCTGGATGGCGGCCACCGCCATCAGCTCCGAACAGGTGCCGAAGGCGCGGCCGCCGCGATGGCCGTTGTAGATCCACACCCGCTCGCCGATCCGCGCCGGGTCCACGCCCGGCCCCACCGCCTGGATCACGCCCGCGCCGTCATTGTGCGGGATGACCAGCGGGAAGGGGCTGCGTTCGCGGATGCCGGAGCGGCGCTTCACGTCGGAAGGGTTCACGCCGGAATAATGGATGCGCACCAGCACCTCGCCAGGCCCCGCCACCGGGTCCGGCCGTTCCACCAGGTGCAGCACCTGGGCCGCCGGCCCGTGTTCCGTGTAGGTCACCGCGCGCATCGCCGCCTCCCCCTTCCTTGCCTGCGCGCGCAGCATAGCGCGATGCCCGCCGGTTGCAGCGGGGGCGCTGGACGCGGCGGCGGCGGCGGTCCAGGCTACCCGGGACAACCACTTGCGGGAGAGAAACCATGTCCGAGGCCGTCGCCCTGACGCCGCCGCCCCTGCCGCCCGGCCCCATCGCCGGTCCCCAGGCCTGGTACGGCCGGGACATGGCGAGGCGTAGCGACTGGCTCTACCATTTCAATGAGGCCGAGCTGGCGGAGCTGGACGCCGCCATCACCGCCCACCGCGCCGCCGGCCGCCCGCTGGGCGAGATCAGGCCGGAGAATTTCCGCCTGCCCAGCCTGGCGCCGAAGCTGGCCAAGGTGCTGGAGGATTTGCTGGAAGGCCGCGGCTTCGTGGTGTTCCGCGGCTTCCCGGTGGAGCGCTACGACACCGAAGGCGCGGCCATCGCCTATCTCGGCATCGGCAGCCATTTCGGCAGCTTCCGCAGCCAGAATGCCAAGGGCCATCTGCTGGGGCATGTGAAGGACCTGGGCCTCGACATCACCAACCCCAAGGTGCGCTACTACCAGACCACCCGCGCCCTGGAATACCACACGGACAGTTGCGACATCGTCGGGCTGATCTGCCTGAAGACCGCCAAGGCCGGGGGCGAGAGCCGCATCTGCTCCTCCACCACCATCTACAACGAGGTGCTGAAGCGCCGGCCGGACCTGGCGCCGCTGCTGTTCAATCCCTTCCCCACCGACCGCCGCGGCGAGGTGCCGCCGGGCATGAAGCCCTGGTTCGACATGCCGGTCTTCCACTGGTACGAAGGGCGGCTCAGCGCCATCTATTCCGGCCAGTACATCCGCAGCGCGCAGCAGAATTTCCCGGAGGCGCCACGGCTTTCCGCCCAGGACCATGAGGCGATCGACCTGGTGGACGCGCTGACCAACGAACCGGACATCCATATGCAGATCGAATTCCGCACGGGCGACATGCAGTTCCTGCACAACCACACCATCCTGCATTCCCGCGGCGACTTCGAGAACTGGCCGGAGCCCGAGCGCGCCCGCCACCTGCTGCGCCTCTGGCTGGCGCCGAAGCAGGCGCGGCCGCTGCCGCCGGTCTATGCGCAACGCTACGGCAGCATCGAACCGGGCAACCGCGGCGGCATCGTCTGTGCCGAGACGGTGCTGAAATTCACCCTGCAGGCGGAATAGCGCGGATATCGCGGTGTGCGAGGGAGATGCCGTCTCCCTCGCGCTCCCTCTGCCAAGGGCCGAAAGGCCCTTGGAACCCGCGAGTCCGAGCGCGGTCCGGGCGCGGTTCTACTGCCGCGCCGGCGCGGCGTTGCGCAGCACTCCGCGCCAGCGCTCCATCTCCGCGCGGATATGCGCCCGGAATTCCTCCGGCGTGGAGGTGATGTTGGGGCTGCCCATATCGGCGATGCGGCGCATCGCCTCGGGCTCCCGCAATGCCTTCACCGCTTCGGCGTGCAGCCGGGCCACCACCGCTTCGGGCAGGCCGGCGGGGCCGAGGAAGCCGTACCAGCCGCCGGCCTCGAAACCCTCAAGCCCGGCCTCGTGCATGGTCGGCACCTCCGGCAGCAGCGCCGCGCGCTGCCGGCTGGTGACGGCCAGGGCGCGCAGGGTGCCGGCGCGCACATGCTGCAGCACCAGGGTCAGGTTCTCGAAGGTGTAGGGCATCTCCCTGCCGATGATCGCCATCACCACCGGGGCGCTGCCATTGTAGTGCACCGGCGCCGCAGCGAAGCCGACGCGCTGGCGGAAGGCTTCGCCGGCCAGGAGTTGCGGGCTGCCGACGCCCGGGGTGGGGAACAGCACCTCCTGCCGTGCTTCCCGCAGCGCGGTCATCATGCCGCGCAGGTCGCGGAAGGGGCTTTCGACCGGCACCACCAGCACCAGGGGCGTGGCGGCCATCAGGGTGATGGGCGTCAGGTCGGTCAGCGGGTCGTAGCCGAGATTGGGTTCGGTGATGGGGCTGACGGCTAGCGGCCC
Source organism: Pseudomonadota bacterium (assembly GCA_023390705.1). GTDB lineage: Bacteria > Pseudomonadota > Alphaproteobacteria > Acetobacterales > Acetobacteraceae > JAEWCI01. Next base: position 1,299 of record JAEWCI010000313.1, on the reverse strand, counting down.
GCTGCTGCCGATGCCAAGGGTGTAGGCATCGCCCCGCGCCCGGGCCAGGGCGGCGGTGCCGAGATTGCCGCCGGCGCCGGGGCGGTTCTCCACCACGAAGGGCTGGCCCATCTGGCGCTGCAGCCGCTCCGCCAGCAGCCGGCCCAGCGCGTCCAGGATGCCGCCGGCCAGGAAGGGCACGATCACCCGCACCGGGCGGTTGGGGTATTCCTGCTGCGCCCCTGCCGCCCAGGGCAGGGCCAGGCCGGCGGCGGCCCCCAGCAGGGCGCGGCGCCCGGTGGCGAAGGCTGACATCGCATCTTCCTCCCGTCTTTGCGGCCAGGATGCCGCAACGCGCCCGTTCCGCAAGCCGCCCCGGCTTGAACCCGGCCGTTTCCGGCGCAAAGCTGCCGCTTGCCGCCTTCGCGCCGCCCACCCGGCCGGGCGGGCAGGGAGAGAACCGCCATGAACCCCGCAGCCAGCCAATTCGACCGGCGCAGCGCCGACCTCGGCAACAGCGTCGAGTTCGGCCATGTCAACGTCACCATCCCCAGCCAATTGCCGGCGACGGCCTTCTACATCAGCGGGCTGGGCCTGACGCGCGACCCCTTCCTGATGACCGGCATCGACAACATGTGGGTGAACCTGCCGAACGCGCAGTTCCACCTGCCGCGCGGCAAGCCACAGGTGCTGCGCGGCCATACCGGCATCGTGGTCCCGGATCTGAAGGAGTTGCTGTGGCGGCTGGACCGCATCCGGCCGGAGCTGGCGGAGACCCAATTCCGCTTCGAGGACAGGGGCGAATACGTGGATGCCTGGTGCCCCTGGGGCAACCATTACCGCGTGTATGGCCCGGACGAGGCGCGCTGGGGCCGGGTGGTGGAATCCCTGCCCTATGTGCAATTCGACGTGCCGGGCGGCACGGCGGCCGGCATCGCCCGCTTCTACCAGGAAATCCTCGGCATGCCGGGCAAGGTCGAGCAGAAGGAAGGCGCGCCCTGCGCCCGCATCCAGGCCAGCGCCACGGTGGACCTGCTGTTCCGCGAGACGGACAGGGAATTGCCGCCCTTCGACGGCCACCATATCCAGAGCAGCCTGGTGAATTTCTCCGGCCCGCATGCGAAGCTGTTGGAGCGCGGGTTGATCACCGAGGAGAGCAACGAACACCAGTACCGCTTCGTCGATATTGTGGACGTCGATACCGGCAGGCTGCTGTTCCAGGTGGAGCACGAGGTGCGCAGCGTGAAGCACCCGCTCTACGCCCGTTCCTGGTACTACACCGTGCGCAACCCCAGTATCAACAACCGCAATTTCGTGCCG
>JAEWCI010000264.1 GCA_023390705.1 Pseudomonadota bacterium | reverse complement strand
CGGCGCGTACGACTTGGCCGCCGCGCTGGCGGAAGGCTTCGCCGCCGGTGGGGGCGGGCAGGGGCGCGTAGCGCCTCGGGCCAGGCCGGTGCCCGTCGGCGGCGGCATGCCGGTCGCCGAACTGGCGGCCGGCACAGCGGGGCTGCGCAAGGCCTTCGTGGACCCGCAGAACGATGTCACCACGCGCGATATCGCGCTGGCGGTGCGCGAAGGCTTCCACAGCATCGAGCATGTGAAGCGCTACACCACCAACGGCATGGCGACCGACCAGGGCAAGACCAGCAACATGCTGGGCATCGCTGTCGCCGCCGCCACGCTGGGGCGCAGCGTGCCGGAGATGGGCTACACCAGCTTCCGCTCGCCCTATACCCCCACCAGCTTCGGCAGCTTCGCCGGCCGGCATCGCGGATTGCTGTTCGACCCGGTCCGCACCGCGCCGCTGCATGACTGGGCCACGGCACAGGGTGCGGTGTTCGAGCCGGTGGGGCAGTGGCAGCGCGCCCGCTATTTCCCCCGTGCGGGCGAGGACATGGAAGCGGCCGTCGCACGCGAATGCCTGGCGGTGCGGAACGCGGTCGGCATCTTCGACGCCTCGACGCTTGGCAAGATCGAGGTCGTGGGGCCGGACGCCGCCGAATTCCTGGAACGCTGCTATGTCAATGCATGGCGGAAGCTGGCGCCGGGCCGCTGCCGCTACGGGTTGCTGCTGCGCGAGGACGGCTTCGTCCTGGACGATGGCGTGGCCGGCAGGCTGGCCGAGGACCGTTTCCACCTCACCACCACCACCGGCGGCGCGGCCCGCGTGCTGCACATGCTGGAGGACTACCGGCAGACCGAATGGCCGGAGCTGCGCGTCTGGCTGACTTCCACCACCGAACACTGGGGCGTCATCGCCCTCCAGGGGCCGCGGTCCCGCGCCGTGCTGGCGCCGCTGGTGGAGGGGTTGGACCTCGCCGGCTTCCCGCATATGGCCGTGGCGGAGTGCCGTGTGGCCGGCGTGCCGGCGCGGCTGTTCCGCGTCAGCTTCACCGGCGAGATGGGCTTCGAGGTGAATGTCCCGGCCGAACACGCCCCCGCGCTGTGGCAGGCGCTGTGGCGCGAAGGCCAGGCGCACGGTATCACCCCCTATGGCACGGAAGCGATGCATGTGCTGCGCGCGGAGAAGGGCTACATCATCGTCGGGCAAGAAACCGACGGCACGGTGACGCCTGAGGATCTCGGCCTCTCCTGGCTGATCGGCAAGGCAAAGCGCGACTTCATCGGCAAGCGCAGCCTGGACCGGGCGGAGATGCGGCGCGCGGACCGCCGCCAGCTCGTCGGGCTGCTGCCGCGCGACAGGCGCAGCCTGCCGGACGAGGGAGCGCAACTGATCGCCGCGGCGGAGTCGCGTGCGCCGCTGGGACATGTGACCTCTGCCTATCGCAGCGCGGTGCTGGGCCACGCGATCGCGCTGGGCCTGCTGGCGGGCGGCAGGGCGCGGATGGGCGAGACGGTCTTCGCCACCAGCCTGGAAGGCCCGCCGCTGGCGCTGGAGGTGATCTCGCCGGTCTTCCTCGACCCGAAGGGAGAGAGGCTGCATGGCTGAGGTGGTGCTGCGCGAATTGCCGCCCTGCACGCGGCTGTCCCTGCAAGGCGGGCTGGCCGCGCTGCCGGCCCTGGGGGCGGCATTCGGCCTCGCGCTGCCGGCAGAGCCGCTGAGAGCCACGGCGGCCGCCGCGCGCGCTGCGCTGTGGCTCGGCCCCGATGAATGGCTGCTGCTGGCGGAGGACGGTGCCGCCGGCCCGCTGCTTTCGGCGCTGGAGGCGGCGCGCGGCGAGGTGCCGGCCAGCCTTGTGGATGTCTCCCACTGCTGGCGGGGCATCGAACTGGCCGGCCCGGATGCGGCGCCGCTGCTGAACGAGGGCTGTCCGCTCGACCTGGACGACGGCGCCTTTCCCCCGGGCCGTTGCACCCGGACCCTGTTCGGCAAGGCGGAGATCCTGCTGTGGCAGCGGGAGCCCGGCCTGTGGCGGCTTGAGGTCGCACGCTCCTTCGTGCCCTGGCTGCTTGGCCTGCTGCGGGAAGCGGCGGGCGATCTGCCCCGCGGCGATCCGGCGGGGCACTGACGCCGCGGCTAGCGCTGCGGGCGGCCCGTGCTTCGGCAGCGGTGCGCCGCGTTCAACCCAGCGAATTGATGATCTGACGATAGGCCTGTTCGGGGAATGCCTTCAGCGTCTTCGTCCGCACCGCGCCCAGGGAACCGAGCATCAGCGAGAACCGCGCCGCCACGGCGTCGTCCGGTGCCTCGTAGAGCAGGACGATGTCATGGCCACCCAGTGTCATGTAGAAGGAGATGTACCGCCCGCCCATCTCCTCCAGCAATTTCTTCGCGGCATCAAGGCGCTGCGGCGAGGTCGCGATGGCCTTGGCCCCCTCATCGGTCCAGTCGCCCAGCGCGATGTAGGTCGTCATGCTTCCGTGCCCTCCACCAGTCCGCCTGATCCGTCAGGCGATCGCCTGCACCAGCACCTCGCCCGCGAGGGGAAGCTCGGCCGGTGTCGGCCAGACCTCCCGATGCTTGGCCATGAGCGCCACTGCCTGCGCATGCGCCGCGGTCGCCGTATCCCGGTTGGTGAAGACCCCGACGGCGACGGCCTGATCCTCCTGCGCCTCGTCCCGGCCTTCATAGAGGTGCCGGAAGCCAGGTTGCCGCAGCGTCAGGGCGACCAGTGCCTCCTGCAGGGATGGCGGCTGGCTGGATGACGGGGCCAGGACCCGGTTCCGGCGGACCATAAGATAGCTCCCGCCACCGGCCTCGGAGGCGCTGTGATGCCTTTCCACGCGCGCCAGCGTGACCTCGGGCGGGCTGGTGAGGAGATCCGTGAGTTCCGCCCTGGCCCATTCCAGCGCCTGGGTATTGGCGGCGAGGGCCGCCTCCCGGGCATCGAAGACGGCGACCGCGAACACCCCGCCACCGCCGTCTATCCGTGCCGCGAAATAGGCCTGGAAGCCGGGATGCCGGCGCAGCAGCGGCAGCCAACCTGCCCGCACCCGGACGCCGATTTCCTCGGGCGATCCGGTGCCACTGTATTTCCTGATGGTGAGATGCCAGGAATTCTTGTCCAAGCGGGCCTCCTGCCGGGCCGACCGGGCTCCGGGACAGGAGGCTACACGATTGGCGCCGGGCCGTGCATCAGCGTTTCGCCAGCGGCAGCGGGCAAATCACCGTGGCCAGGGCGCGGCCGGGCGGTCTTCGCCCCGCCGTGCCATGCGACGGGGCAGGGCGGCGGCGGCCCAGGGCCGCCAGCGAGGCGCGCGGGAGGAGACGCGCGCCTTCGGGCTTCAGGCCTGGCTGACCGAGGCCGCTTCCGGCCCCTTCTTGCCCTGTACCACGCGGATTGACACCACCTGTCCCTCCGTCAACGGCGGCATGCCGCTGCGCTCCAGCGCCGTGGCATGGACGAACACGTCCTTGCTGCCATCTTCCGGGGTGATGAAGCCGAAGCCCTTGGTGGCATTGTACCACTTCACCGTGCCGCGCATCTCGGTGCCTTCGCCGGGCGGCGGGCCGCCGCGGAAAGGAGGGCGAGGCCCGCGGGTTGACGGCGGGAGGCTCTCGACCTCCCCGACCTCCAGCACCTCGGTGACCTGTGGCCCCTTGTCACCCTGGCCCACGCGCACGCGCAGGCGGGTGCCCGGGGCGACCGCATCGGTGCCGGCCCGCTGCAACACGCTGACATGCAGGAAGGCGTCGCCGGTGCCACCCTCGACAGCGACGAAGCCGAAGCCGCGTTCGGGATCGAATCGCTTCACGACGGCACCAGCCTCCGGGCCGGAGGCCGGGGCGGATCGCCGCGGCGGCGGTGCCGAGGGCATGGATGGCATGGGCATCGCCCAGCCGCCCTCGGGCGGGCCGTCATCATCGAAACCGCGCTTGCGGGTTTTGCGGTCGCGCCGCCAGTCCTTGGTATTCGCCATCTTCTCGACTCTTCGGGTCGGGCACGGGACAGCCAGGCCGGCCAGTCCCGGACCCGCCGGGGAAAACTACAATTGCCCCAGTCTCGGCTTCAACGCCACCCGCCCCATCATTGCTTGCCAAATTCGCGCGTTGCGGCGGCGCGGCATGGCGTGCCGGAGCGCCCGGCGCGCATCCAGCGGACCCGAATCGCGGCAAAGGCGAAGCAGCGGGCCAAGCATGACGCAGCGTTCCTCGGTGCCACCCCCAGGGCCGCCGGCGAGATTGCCACGCAAAGGTGAAGATGCCGGGTCGGCCCAGTCGCGGCCGGCCCCGGGCGTTCACGCCCTTCCGCGATCCACCCGGGGTCGTGCTCCGCGGCCCGGAGGGGGCAGCCCCCTCCGGACCGGGGGAACCACGCCGCTCCGCCTGGCACGGCGGCAGGCAGCCACCTGCGCCGCGATATCGCCGATGGTTACAATGGCGCACCAGTCGTCGTCCTCGATGAAGACGGCAAAGCGGTGCTCCACCTGCATTTGCAGCTCCAGCGAATCGAGGCTGTCCCCCTGCAGGTCCTCAACGAGCCTGGTGTCCGAGGCCAGCCGCTCCGGCTCCTGGGCGAATTGACGCGCCACCACCCCGATCACCTGCCTGTCCAGCCTGGCCATCGCCGCATCCTCCTGCGGTATCGCCTTCGTGAGTCAGGGGCGGGCGAGTCGGTTCCGGTGAGGCGCGAAAAATTCCTGCCTTGTTGCCTCAGCGCCGCCAGTCGAAGCCCTTGCGCTCGGCCGTGCGGACCAGGCCCTTCCATTCGGGCAGGCCGTAATCGTCGCTGGCACGCCGCTTCTTCATGCGCGCCGCCGCCTTCTCCACCACATCGGGGGCGATCATCACCGGTGGCTCGTCCAGGGTGCGGGCGATCAGCTCCAGCTCGCAGGCGCGTTCCAGCATGTAGAGGCGGAACATCGCGCCATGGATGGTGTGCCCTAGCGTCAGCAGGCCGTGGTTCAGCAGCACCACGCAGCTGCCGCCACCGCCAAGGCTGCGGCCCAGCGCCTCGCATTCCTCCTGGGAGGCCGGCACGCCGTATTCGTGATAGACCACGTCGTCCAGCACGCTCAGCGCGTCCTGGCTGATCGGCCGCAACCCGCGGCGCAGCAGGGAAAGCCCGGCGCCGGCGCGGGTATGGGTGTGCAGCACACAATTGGCGTCCGGCCGCGCCTTGTAGACGCCGCTGTGGATGGTGAAGCCGGCCGCGTTGAACTTGCCGGAATCGCCGATGACATTGCCCGCCATGTCCATCTTCACGAGCGAGGAGGCGGTGATCTCGTCGAACATCTCGCCGTAGTTGTTGATGAGGAAGCAGTCGGGCTCGTCCGGGATGCGCGCCGACATATGGGTGTTGATCAGGTCGGTCCAGCCGAGATGGTGGATCACGTGGTACACCGCCGCCAGTTCGCAGCGGGTCTGCCATTCGGCGTCGGACATGGTGGGCGTCTTCGGTTGCAGCGCGACGGACATGGTGGTTCCTCCCTTTGCGTCCTGGCCTTCAGCTTACCCGCCGCAGCTTCTGCAGGCTGCGCACACCTTCCGGCGGTGGCGCCCGGCCCTCATGGTAGCGCGGCCAGGCAGTGAAGGAGACCTCGGCGACATAGATGTCCCCATGGCTGTCAACCGCCAGGCCATGCGGCGAGTAGAATTGGCCGGGTGCCTCGCCCAATTCGCCGAAGCGGGACAGCAGCCTGCCTTCATTGGTCAGCACGCTGATGCGGGGGCCGAGGTTGGGCGCCTTGATGTTCACCGGCAGCACCGGCCCCAGCTCCCCCACATAGCAGATCGGGCATTTGCCCTTGCCGAGGAAGAGCGAGCAGGGCCGGTGCAGGTTGTTCCACTGCGACTGGTAGCGGCCCTTGCCATCGAAGACCTGCACCCGGTGGTTCTCGCGGTCCGCGACATAGACCCAGCCATCGCCGTCGCAGGCGATGTTGTGCGGCAGGTTGAACTGCCCCGGCTCGGTGCCCGACCCGCCCCAGGAGAAGAGGTGCTTTCCCCCGGGCGAGAATTTGTGCACCTGGGCGTTGCCGTAGCCGTCCGAGACATAGATGTCGCCTTCCGGCGAGAGCGCGGTATGGGTGCAACGGTTGAAGGGGCGGCCGCTCATGTAGGGTGCTGGCTGGCCGGGCAGGCCGAGCGTCATCAGCACCCTGCCGTCCGGCGTGCATTTGCGCACCGTGTGGTCGCCGTCATCGGTGCACCAGAGATTGTCCTCCTGGTCGATGTGCAGGCCGTGAGCGCGGGTGAAGAGGCCCTCGCCCCAGGATGCCAGGAAGTTGCCGGCGCGGTCGAAGACCGTCATCGGGTGCTCGCCGCGGCTGAAGACATAGACGCGGTCCCGGCTGTCCACCGCCACCGCGGCGGCTTCCTTGAAGCTCCAGCCTTCGGGCAGGCGGCCCCAGCCCGGCACCGGTTCGTAACGGTACTCGCCGCTGCCCAGGATCTCCGTCATCGGACCCGTTCCTCCCCAAGCCTTGTGGCCCAGGCTGGAACGGTTCGCCGCCGCTGTCGAGCGGCTTGTCGGGCAGGCTGCCGGTGCGGCCGCACTCGCGAGGGGCCGGCTCAGCCCAGCCGCTGCCGGCCGCTCTCGGCGATCTCCAGGACCAGCTTCCGGCGCACCGCCTGGCCGAAGGTGACGAAATCCTCGGCTGGCAGGACGAAGGCGCCGGCGCCGCCCATGACGGATTCACGGTAGTAGCTGTCCAGGGGCAGGCCCTGCATGCTGTCCGTGCCCATGCCGAAGGGCGAGCCCGGCTTCATCACCGGCAGCCCGTTGATGATGATGCCTTCCGCCACCGCACGGTCGCGCGCCTCATGGGCCGGCGGGCCGGCATTGTTCATGCCGTCCCCGGAGATGTCCACCACCCGGCGGTCGGACTGGAAGGGCGCCAGGCTCAACAGCCGGACGGAATAGTCGATCGCCGCGGAAAGCGCCGTCCAGGTGCCGAGTTGCAGCGGTTCGCGGCGCAGATGCCCGGCGATGCGCGCCGCATCCGCCGCGCCGTCCAGCCGCGTCCAGGGCAGCAGCAGGCGCTGGTGCTCGGTGCCGGACCATTCGACATAGGCGATGGCGATGCTGCCCATCGGTCCGCCACGGACTGCTTCCAGGACACGCGGGTCCTCCAGCGCGGCGGCATAACCCTCGCGTTGCAGGCGCGCCTCCTCCTCGTCCATCGAACGCGAGACATCGGCAGCCAGGACCAGCAGGACATCCACTTCCGCTGGCGCTTCCTCCGCCGCCCGGCCGGCGAAAACCGGTGCGGCCAGGAAGGCGGCGGTACTGTGAAGGAGGAAGTGCCTACGCTGCATAAAGGGCCTCTCGGGATGGTCCCGACCGCTGACACCCCCATGCGTGTGAACCGCCGCGCGTCGCCAGGGTTCTCCCGCTGCCGACGCCGTGAACCCGCTGCCGCTTGTGCCCGATCGCGCGCCGGCTATTCCGGCCGGAGGTCGGCCTCCTGCATGATGCGGCGGAAGGCGGCGATATCCGCGGCGAATTGGGCGCGGCACCGTTCCGGCGTGCCGGCAAGCGGCACCATGCCCGCCTCGGTCATCCGGGCGCGGTATTCCGGGCGGCCGATCGCCTCATTCGCCGCGGCATTCAGCCGTGCCACCAGGGCGGGCTCCATTCCCGCCGGGCCGAACATGGCCAGCACGATGGCGGGCACCGCGAAGCCGGGCAGCGT
>JAEWCI010000252.1 GCA_023390705.1 Pseudomonadota bacterium | reverse complement strand
GGCCTGGGCCGGCTCCGCCCACAACTGCCAGGAACGCAGGGTGCAGACGGTGGCCGCCTGCCAGGCAAAGATCGCGGCTGAGACGGGTTTCACAGGGCGTTCAGGACCGTCTCGGCCTTGCTCACCTCGAAAGCGCCCGGCGCTTCCACGGCGACATGCGTCACCACGCCGTCCTTCGCCACCAGGGCGAATCGCTGGCAGCGCATGCCCAGGCCGCGGGCCGTGAGGTCGAGGTCGAGGCCGAGCGCCTTGGTGAAGTTGGCGCTGCCATCGGCCAGCATCACCACCTTGTCGCCCACGCCCTGGTCCTTGCCCCAGGCGCCCATGACGAAGGCGTCGTTCACCGCCATGCAGGCCACCACATCGGCGCCCTTGGCCTTGAGCGAATCGTAGTTCTGGACGTAACCGGGCAGGTGCTTGGCCGAGCAGGTCGGCGTGAAGGCGCCGGGCACGCCGAACAGGACCACGGTCTTGCCGCCGAACAACTCGTCGGTGGAAACCTCCTTCGGGCCTTCCGCCGTGCCCTGCATCAGCTTCATGGACGGAATCTTGTCGCCAACCTTGATCGCCATCGATGTGGTTCTCCTTCCCTCGTTCAGCGGATGTAGTCATTCCGCGCGGTTCTGTCACCGCCCGTTGCGCCGCCGATGGGCCTCCCATGCTTGCACCGGCGCGGGGCGGCCGCCATCTTCCTGCCATGGCAAGAAGCACGCGCAAACCCACCCGGGCGGGTGGGCCGGACCGTGAGGGGGACTACCTGGCAGGGCAGGTGCTGATCGCGATGCCCAGCATGCAGGACCCGCACTTCGCGCATGCAGTCATCTGCGTCTGCGCCCATACCCGGGAAGGGGCGATGGGCATCCTGCTGAACAGGCCGATCGCCAACCTCTCCTTCGATGACCTGCTGAAGCAGCTTTCGCTGCAGCCGGTGCCGCCGCAGCGCCGCATCCGCATGCACAGCGGCGGGCCGGTGGATGGCAGTCGCGGCTTCGTGCTGCACACCGCGGACTGGACCAGCGACCAGTCCCTGCAGGTGACGGAGGACCTGGCGCTGACCGCCAGCGTGGACATCCTGAAGGCGATCGCCGAGGGCGGCGGACCGCGCCAGGGCATCCTGGCGCTGGGCTATGCCGGCTGGCGGCCGGGCCAGTTGGAAGCCGAGATCCAGCGCAACGCTTGGCTTTCCGTGCCGGCGGACGAGGCCCTGGTGTTCGGCCCCGAGCATGAGGGCAAGTGGCGCCTGGCCATGGCCAAGCTGAAGGTTGACCCGCTGCTGCTCTCGGACGCCGCCGGCCACGCCTGAAGCCCTCATCGGGCCAGTCGGCCCCACGAAGGGTGCGGCGAGTCCCTGCATCACAACTCAACTATTGATTACAATTTCATGGATGAAATCTTGTTTCGGATTTCATATGAAGCGCGCAAGCGCCGCCTGAGAAGCGGCGCGGTTCCGGAATCAGGAGAAGCGCGTGACAGACAAGACTCATCAGGTGGCAAGTGACTGGGAGATCGCCTTCCTCGGCGGCACCGCCGCTGCCCGTGGCGGCGGGGCCGGCATGTTCTTCTCCGTCTTCCGCAGCAAAAGCCTGGATGTGCTGGAGCCATTCTACCTGACGGCGAGCGGCATCGGCATGGGTGGCAATGCCACGGGCTTCGACCCGAACAACATGAAGGGGCTGAATTTCAGCGCGGTGGATGTGCGCACCCCCTTCTCGGTATCCATGCTGCACCTTGCCGCGGGCTTCATCGTTTCCGCCGGCATCGGGGCGCCTTTCAAGATTCCGGCAAATTACGGCTTCGCCCGCATGAATGCCGGCCGGAACGGGGCGATCTATTTCGAGGTCGGCGGCACCGGCCCTTCGGTTGGCTCGGGCACCGGCGTCTATGCCTTCTCGGGCGTCTGGTACTCGCACCGGCTCAACAACAACTCCGCCAATCCGGTGTCCGCCTACGGCGATTCCTTCATGCAATCGGTGCGCGACCTGTTCATGGAATGGGACCGCGGCATACGGGACATCTATATGCCCCGCTTCTGACCAGGGGGCGGCGAGGCGGCGGGAGCACGGGCTGCGGCGATTCCCCGCCCCGCCCCGCCTCATCGTCGCCATGGCGTCGGTTGGCGGATTGGCAGCCCTCAGGGGCTCCTCAGCCGCCGCACCGCCAGCAGCGCCGCCTGGGTGCCCAGGGCGCAGGCCAGCATCAGCAGGGCGGTGGCCATGCCGCTGCCGGTTTCCAGCATCCCGGCCACCAGCGTCATCAGCGCGCCGAATCCCATCTGCGCCGCGCCCATCAGGCCGGAGGCCGTGCCCGCCAGTTGCGGCCGCACGCTGACCGCCGCGGCCATGGCGTTGGGCTGGGTCATGCCATTGCCCCAGGCCACCACCACCATCGGCAGGAAGACCGCGAGCAGGCCGGGCGGCAGCAGCCATTGCCCCAGCACCGCCATGGCCGCGCCCAGCGTGGTGACGCCGATGCCAAGCGCCATCAGCCGGAACAGCCCGTAGCGGGTGGCGAAGCGGGCGGTGGTGAAGGTGCCGGCGCTCCAGCCGATGGAAACCAGCATGAAGCAGGTGGCATAGGTGGTGGCGGCATGGCCCATATGGCCTACCACCACCAGCGGCGCGCCGGCGGCGAAGCTGAAGAACACCCCCGTGGAGCCGGCCAGCAGCATGCCATAGGCGCGGAAGGCCGGCAGCCGCAGCAACTGGCCATAGGCCCCGACCATCCCGCCCAGCCCGGGCAGGGCAGCAGGCTGGCGCAGGGTTTCCGGCATGAAGCGCCGCACCAGCAGCAGCAGGGGCAGGCCGAAGCCCAGGCAGGCCAGCATGGTGGCGCGCCAGCCGAACCAGCCGGCAAGCAGGCTGCCCAGCAGCGGCGCCAGCATCGGCGCCACCGCCATGGCGGTGCTGACATAGCCCATCACGCTGGCCGCCCTGTCCCGCGGCCAGACATCGCGGATCATGGCGCGGCCCAGGACCAGGCCGGAACAGCCGCCCACCGCCTGGATCCCCCGCGCCAGGATCAGCACCGTCGCGTTCGGCGCCGCCGCGGCCAGGGCGCTGCCCGCCAGGAACAGGCCCAGCCCGGCCAGCAACAGCGGCTTGCGGCCAAACCGGTCCGACAGCGGGCCATAGAGCAACTGGCCCAGCGACACGCCCAGCAGATACAGCGTCAGGGTGAGCTGCGCCGTGGCATAGGGCACCGCCAGGGCGGCCGCCAGCGCCGGCATCACCGGGATGATGATCTGCATGGTGAAGGGGCCGAGGCCGCTCATCGCCACCAGCAGGGTGATGGGGGGCCGCGCCTGCCTTGGCTCGACGGCGCTGACGGGCGGGGCGGGCTGATACTCGGCCGGAATGTCGCGGGGACTCACCCAGCGGGATCTAATGTGTGCGGTGCAGCATCACCAGGGACGGCGACGCATGGCACGCATCGCGCCGCCGCGGGCGAAGGAGCGGCCGTGCACGGATTTGTGCCTTGCGGCGCAGCCGGCGCCGCCGGGGCGAAGGCCGGCCGCCCCGGCGCCGCTACCAGCGCAGCGCCTGCAC
>JAEWCI010000243.1 GCA_023390705.1 Pseudomonadota bacterium | reverse complement strand
GGGCGGAGCGGCACCTGCTGCTCGGCGCCGATCCGTGCCGCGCGGCGGTGCTGGCGCGGCGCTTCCGGCAGAACGCCATCGTCGCGGTGCGGCGCGGCCAGCCGGCGCGGCTGGTGATGCTGCGCGGGACGGCCCCATCAGGCAGAAGCTCCTCACGCTGACTGGGTAGCGTGAGGATGCTTCGGTCCTGTGCCTGACGGGCAGATTCACGCCTCCGGGCGTTTCCGTCCTGCGGCGATCCGCCCTACAGCGGCTTGCGCGTCATCCTGAACGCGCAAGCCGATGTGAATCCTTGCCTGTCGAGCGAATTCACGCGCGCGGGCGGTCATGCCCGTCCGCGATCCGCACTACAGGAAGCGCTGGATGTCCAGCGTGCTCTCCCGCCCCAACCGGCCGAAATGCGCCGCCAGGAAGCGTTCCGCCGCCTCCCGCCCGTATTGCCGCAGCGTCTGGAGGAATTCCCAGTCGCCGTTCAGCTTGGTGGAAAGCTTGAAGCCGCGCATCCGCTCCTCGTCCTCGATCAGGTGCATGAAGATGCGGCGGTAGCGCGGCTGTTCCAGCCGGCCGGCGTCCAGCAGCCGCTGCACGAAATCTATGGCGCGGAATTCCGCCATCAGCGAGGCGTTGAAGCTGATCTCGTTCAGCCGGTTCATGATGTCGGAGGCGCTGGTCGGCAGTTCCGGCCGCATCAGCGCGTTGATCTGCACCAGCACGATGTCCGGCGCGCCGCGTTCGTAATAGAGCGGCCAGAGCGCCGGGTTGCCGAGATAGCCGCCATCCCAGTATGCCTCGCCATCGATCTCCACGGCGCGGAAGATGTTGGGCAGGCAGGCCGAGGCCATCACCGCATCCACGCTGATCTCGGCGCGGGTGAAGACGCGCGGCTTGCCGGTGCGGACATTGGTGGCGGAGATGAACAGCCTGATCGCCTTGGGGTCGTGCCTCAGCCGCTCCGCGTCCAGTTGCTCCGCCACCACCGTGCGCAGCGGGTTGAACTCCACCGGGAAGGGGTTGAACTGGTAGGGGGAGAAGACCCTCGTCAGCGTGTCGAAGGCCTGGTAGGCGAAGGAATAGGTCAGGTCGTGGCCCCAGAGCGCCTTTTCCAGCGGCGTGTTGCGCAACGGGGAGACGGCCAGCCGCGCCGCCACCGCGCTCCACAATTTCTCCAGCGCCTGCCGGGCGCCCTCGCGTCCACCCTCTGCCAGGCCCTGGACGAAGATCGCGGCATTGATCGCCCCGGCCGAGGTGCCGGAGACGGCGTCGAATTCCAGCCGTTCGTCCTCCAGCAGCCGTTCCAGCACGCCCCAGGTGAAGGCGCCATGGGTACCGCCGCCTTGCAGCGCCAGGTTGATCCGCCTGGTCTGGCTCTCCTTCGCCGCCGGGCGGGCGGGCGCCGCCGTGCGCTGCGGCAACTCGGCGGCCGGCAGCGGCGCCGGCTGCGGGGGCTTGGCCGGGATGTCGTCCATCAGGCGGCGGACCAGCCGCCATCGATGGACAGCGCCGCGCCGTTCACCGCGCCGCTGCCCGGGCCGCAGAGATAGAGCGCCATGCGCGCCACCTCCTCCCCCTCCACCCAGCGCTTGCTCGGCTGCTTTTCCAGCAGGTAGTCGGTCAGCGCGGCTTCCTCGGAAACGCCGTGCTTCTCGGCCAGCGGCTTCACCTGCGCCTCGGCCAGCGGGGTGCGGACAAAGCCGGGACAGATGGCGTTGCAGGTGATGGGCGTGCGCGCGACTTCCAGCGCCACGGTCTTGGTCAACCCGACGACGCCGTGCTTGGCCGTGACATAGGCCGATTTCCAGGGCGAGGCGACCAGCCCATGGGCCGAGGCGATGGTGATGATGCGGCCCCAATTGCGCGCCTTCATCCCCGGCAGCGCCGCCTTGATGGCGTGATAGTTGGAGGAGAGATTGATCGCCAGGATCAGGTCCCACTTCTCCTCGGGGAAGTCCTCGATCGGCGAGACATGCTGGATGCCGGCATTGTTCACCAGGATGTCCACCCGGCCGAGTGCCGCATCGGCTTCCGCCACCATCTGCCGCACCGCTTCGGGCTTCGACATGTCGGCAGCGGAATAGGGTGCTTCGCCGCCCCCCATGGCCGCCCCCACCTCCGCGCGGGCGCGGGCGATCTCCTCCGGCCGGCCAAAGCCGTTCAGCATCACCCGGGCGCCGGCGCGGGCCAGCAGCAGGGCGATGCCCAGCCCGATGCCGCTGGTGCTGCCGGTGATGAGGGCGGCGCGCCCCTGGAGGGTCTGTTCCATGCTCGGATTTTCCTTGTGAGCCGGGGCCGGGAGGCTCAGGGCAGATGCTTCAACAGCCCGATAAGCCGCCGCGCCAGCGGTGACAACAATTTGTCCTGGTAATGCAGTCCGGCGGCACGCTTCCCGGCCTCGGCAAGGGTGGGGTAGGGCAGGACCATGCCAGCCAGGGCCGAAAGCGGCAGCTTGCGGCCGATCATCAGCCCAAAGGTCCCGGCCATCTCGCCGGCCCGCGGCGCGACCACCCCCGCGCCGAGCAGCCTGCCGCTCCGGCCGACCACCAGCTTCACCAGCCCCTCGGTCTCGCCCTCGGCGATGGCGCGGTCGTTCTCCGCCATGGGCCAGAGATGCACCCGCAGCCCGTCATGGCCGGCGGCGCGGGCCTCGGCCTCGGTCAGCCCCACCTGGGCCAGTTCCGGGTCGGTGTAGGTCACCCGGGGCAGGGCGGCGTAGCTCAGCCGTGCCGGCAGGCGGAACAGCATGCCGTGCACCACCAGCGCCGCGTGCTGGGAGCCGACAAGGGAGAAGGCGCGCGGCCCGATCCCCGCCGGGTCCGCGATGTCGCCCACCGCCCAGACCCGGCGGTTGGAGACGGAGCGCAGGTCGGCCCGCGTCACCACCCCCTTCTGCGATGCCTCGATGCCGCCGGCCGCGAGATCGAGCCCCGCCAGCCGCGGGG
>JAEWCI010000231.1 GCA_023390705.1 Pseudomonadota bacterium | reverse complement strand
ACCCGGGGGCGTGAACCTGCCCGGCAAGCGATGACGCAGCGCGGTTTGCGCGTTCAGGACGCCGCGCCGGCCGCCGCAGGGTTTCTACCTGCCGGCCTCCGCGTCGCTCGGGCAAGCCGATTCCACGCGGTTGCGGCCCTTGGCCTTGGCCTCATAGACCGCGATGTCGGCGCGCTGCAGCATATCCTCGATGCCGCGGTCCTCCCGCCGCCAATTGGTCACGCCGAAGCTGGCGCTGAGCTCCACCGGAGGGGCGGCGGCGGGGTCCATCGCCAGCCTGCTCACCGCCTGCCGCAGCCGTTCGGCGGCCGCCATGGCTTCGGGCAGGTCCACCTGCGGAAGCGCGATGGCGAATTCCTCGCCCCCGATCCGGGCGAGGATATCCTGGCCGCGGAGCTGGTTGGCCAGGATGCGCGCCACCGCCTGCAGCGCCGCATCGCCCGCGGCATGGCCGAAGCTGTCATTGAGCTGCTTGAAATGGTCCAGGTCGAGCAGGATCAGCGAGAGGTGCTGATCCGCCCGCCTCGCGCTTTCCAGCGCCGCGCTGGCCCGTGCCAGGAAGAAGCGGCGGTTGCCTATGTCGGTCAGCGGGTCGGTCAGGGCCTCGCGGCGAAGGACCTCGGTGCAGGCCTCCACCCGCTGGAGGGTCCCACGGGTTTCGACCAGGCGTGACTCGGCCTCCCGCCGTTCGCTGGTGAGGGCGATCAGGGTCAGCGCATCCATGGCGAAGAGGACCGTCATCAGGCCGACCGATTGCAGCGGGTTCGGCACGCCGGGGGCGCTGAAGGGCCCTTCGCCCATCAGCGTCCCCACCGTGGCGACGACGCAGATCAGCGTCAGCAGCGTGTAGGCCGCGCGCAGCGAGATGCGGAGCGTGATCCAGGAAAGCGGGACGGTGAGGAGGAACACCACGTCCGGCCGTACGAACCGCCCCAGGTCCGGCACGGCAAAAAGCATAGCCGCCGCCGCGACGGTGCCGAACAGGACCAGGGTATCCAGCCAGGAGGGCCGCCGCTCGACCGGGCGCGGCGTGCGCTCCGCCCCCAGCCAGAGCAGCATGGCCGGCGCGAAGAGGAATGTGCCGCCGCTGTCGCACAGCCACCAGGCGGCGAAGATCCGGTAGGCTTCCTGCGCCGACAGGGAATGGTCGAGTGCGAGGGCGAGGGTGCCGCCGGCCGCGGTGATCGCGGCATGCAGCAGCACGCCGCCGAGGATGAAGCCGGCAACCCCGCGGAAGCGGGTGAACAGGCCGCTCGGCGGGCGCAGCCAGCGGGTGGCCAGCGCACCGGCCCATGGGCCGAGCGCATTGGTCACCGAGATCATCGCCGCGACATGCGGTGGCGAGCCGAAGAACAGCGAGTTGATGGCGAAGGAGCCGGCGAAGATGCCGGGCAGGAGCCCCAGGCCGCCGACCATGCTGGCAATGCAGGCGACGCCGGCGGGCAGCCAGATCGGCGCCGGGAACAGGCCATAGGCACTGAAGAAGCGGCCCACCACGGTGCCGAGGGCCACATACAGCAGCGCCACCGCAACATTGGCTGCCACCCAGCGCCGCCGGCTGCCCGAAGCGAGCCAGGGCAGCAGCCATGGGTTCGGCGCGCTCAGGGGCGATGGTGCCGTCAGGGAGCCAAGGCCGGGGAGCAATGCGGTCTGCGCGGTGGACATCGGACCTGCCGGGAACCCCAGGAAACGGCGACTCAACTTTGCGTGGAAGGTGACATGTGCCCCCTAATTCTTCAACCTTTTACCGCTGGGCGGCCCCTGTCCTTCCGGCTGCGCACCGCCTTTGCCCCCATCCAGGGCGGCGGGGGAAGGGGGCGGGTGCGCCGCCCCTGCCGGGAGGCAGGTCCTGAAACCGATGCTGCGGGCCGGTGTTGGCAGCGGCAACCCGCTACGCGCCAGGATGCCCGATGGATGCCACCACCCTGGTCGGCTTTGCCGCCACCATCTGCTCGACCACCAGCTTCCTGCCGCAGGCCTGGAAGGTGATCCGCACGCGCGACACCTCGGCGATTTCCCGCCGGATGTACGTGATAACGGTGATCGGCTTCGCCCTGTGGCTGACCTACGGCATCCTGCTGGGCCAGTGGCCGCTGATTGCCACCAACGGCATCTGCCTGCTGCTTTCCGGCTTCATCCTGGCCATGAAGCTGCTGCCGCAGCGGCGGAAGGAGGAATTGGCCGCGGCGCTGAACCCCGGTGGCTGATTCTTTCCCGCCGGGTCCATGGCATTGACCCAGGCTGCGCCCCGCCTTTGGCGGTTGCCGTTCGCCCGCGCTCCACTCAGCCATTCTAGCCTGTTGTTTTGCCGCATTTCCCGGGTTGCCGGGTGATTCCACCCGGCCGGAAAATGCTCTAGCGTCGCCGGCAATGCGAACAGGCCGACGAGGAAACGAGACGCCATGCTGATCCGGGCGGACAGGCTGCAGGCTGCGATAACGAATCTCATGAAGGCGGCGGGGGCGGCGCAATCCGCCGCGGAGACCGTCGCCGCCGATCTGCTGGAAGCCAATCTGCAGGGTCATGACAGCCACGGCGTGCAGCTCGCCGGCCGCTACGTGCTGAACATCCTGGCCGGCAAGCTGAAGCCGAATGCCGCGGCCGAGGTGGTGCGGCGGGATGGCGCCATCCTCGTGGTGGATGGCGGCATGGGCTTCGGCCAGGTGGTCGGCCGGCAGGCGATGGACCTGGCCATCGGCGCGGCGCGGCAATCCGGCGCCGGCCTGCTGGCGCTGCGCAACGCGCACCACCTGGGCCGCATCGGTGCCTATGGCGACCATGCCGTGGCGGCCGGCATGCTCTCGATCCACTTCGTCAACGCGGTGTCCGGCCCCCCGGTGGTGGCGCCCTTCCGTGGCAGCGATGCGCGCTTCGGCACCAACCCCATCTGCATCGCCATCCCGCCGGCGGGCCCGGAGGCGCAGCCGCTGATCCTGGACTTCGCCACCAGCGCCATCGCCATCGGCAAGGTGCGCGTGGCCCATGCGGCCGGGAAGCAGGTGCCGGAGAACTGCCTGGTGGACCACGGCGGCAGGCCCACCACCGACCCCGCCAGCATGTACGGCGGCGGCCCGCGCGGCGCCCTGCTGCCCTTCGGCGCGCACAAGGGCTCCGGCCTTGCCCTGATGTGCGAGATCCTCGCCGGCGCGCTGACCGGGGGCGGCACCAACCAGCCGGCGACGCCGAATGACCGCGGCATCGTCAATGGCATGTTCGCCATCGTGCTCGACCCCGCGCGCTTCGGCGACCTGGAAGCCTTCCGCGCCGAGACCGCCGCGATGGTCGCGCATGTGAAGACCTCCGCGCCCGGCGGCGAGCTGCCCGTGCTGGTGGCCGGCGAGCCGGAGCGCATCACCAGGGCGGAGCGCCTGCGCAGCGGCATTCCGCTGCCCGACGCCACCTGGGAGGAATTGTGCAGCGCCGCGGCGGAGGTCGGCATCAGCCGCAACGACCTCGCCGCCCTGGCAGGAGTGTAGCGCCATGGCTTCGCCGCTCGCGGGTCTCAAGGTTGTCGAGGTGGGGCAGGCCGTGGCGGCCCCCCTCGCCGGCGTCATCCTCGCCGATCTCGGCGCCGATGTGATCAAGGTGGAAAAGCCGGATGGCGGCGATGACGCGCGGCTCTGGGGCCCGCCCTTCATCAACGAGACGGCGGTCAGCTTCCATGCCTACAACCGCGGCAAGCGCGGCGTCACGCTGGACCTGAAGACGGCGGCGGATGTGGCGCAACTGAAGGCGCTGGTGAAGGATGCCGATATCCTGATCCAGAACCTCCGCCCCGGCGTGGTGGAGCAGCTTGGCATCGGGCCGCAGGACATGCTCGCGGCCAATCCGCGGCTGATCTACTGTTCCATCTGGGCCTTCGGCTACACCGGCCCGCTGCGCCTGGCGCCGGGCTTCGACCCGCTGCTGCAGGCCTATGGCGCGATGCTGAGCCTGACCGGCGGGCCCGACGACCCGCCCACCTTCTGCGGCGCGGCGATCAACGACAAGGCGACCGCCATGTGGTGCGTGATCGGCGCGCGGGGCGCGCGGGGCCCCCGCGCCGCCCCCGGGCCGGGGGGG
>JAEWCI010000182.1 GCA_023390705.1 Pseudomonadota bacterium | reverse complement strand
CCGCGGCGCCCGCGCGGGGCCGTCGGCCGGCGTGTCAGGAGGTCAGCCAGATCTCGGCGAGATTCTGGTAGACCATGTGGCTCGGCGACATCGAGTAATTCTGCACCCGCTTGTTCATTACCACGATGCGCTGCCACCACAGGATCGGCACGGAGTAGTTCTGCGCGAACATCCGCGCCTCGAACTGGCGGATAAGCTGCTTGCGTTTCTCCTTGTCTGCCGTCCGCGCCTGTTCGTCGAACAGCCGGTCCAGTTCACGGTCAATGATACGGGCCGCGGAACTCGGGGATCGATCCGAGGAGATGTATTTCGAAAGCACGGTGCTGGGGTCGTCGCTGTATTGCGCGAAGGAATCGACGAAGACATCGAAGGCGCCGCTGCCCTGCGCCTGGTACCAGGCGGCAAGCTCCAGTTGCTGATGTTCGGCCTGGACCCCTATCTGGCGCCACTGGTCGATCAGGAAGACACCGGTGGTGACATAGGGTGCGATACTCCGGTCAACCAGTGTCAGCCGCAGGTTCTCCGCCCCAGCCTCGCGCAGCAGCCGCCGTGCCTCGGCGCGGTTCGCCGCCATGTCGCGGCCGAAACCCGGCCACTTCTCCATCTCCTGCTCGGTTGCCGACCACTCGCTCCCGGGCCGCACCGCGCCACCGACCGGACCCAATGAGGAAATGCGGCTGAGTGCGCGGGAGCCGCCCCAACGGTCGATAGCCAGCGAGAGGGCGCGCCTGACCCGCGGATCGTCGAAGGGCTTCCGCTCGGTGTTGAAGGTGCAGATCATGTGCAGCATCCAACTGGAATCCCGCACAAGCGCATCCTGGCCAAGGCCGCGTACGATCCGGTCGCGCTCGGTCGGCGAGAAGCCGCGGAACTCCGCCAGCACCTGCCGCCCGGCCAGGGCATTGACCATGGCCGAAGTGGACATGGTAATGGCGCGGAAGCCGTCCAGATAAGGCAGGCCCTGGCGGAAATAGCCGTCGAAGCGCTCGCCGACCCAGTGTGAGCCGGCGACGTGCTCGACAAAGCGGAAGGGCCCGGTACCCATGATGTTGCGCGCCGGGAAGTTCGGGTCCGCCCGCAACCGCGCCGCGCTGTAGATGGAGTTCCAGGGTGAAGCGAAGACATCCATCATCGATGCATCAACATCGCTCATCCGGAACACCACGGTCAGCGGGTCCGGCGTCTCGATACTGGCGATCTTGGTGAAGGAGGCGAGCTTGTTGGAGACGACGCCGGGCGGTGGCGCACGCAGGCGATCCCAACTCGCCTTCACATCCTCGGATGTCAGGATGGTGCCGTCATGGAAGCGCACATTGGGGTGCAGCTTGAAGGTGTAGGTCAGGTGGTCGGGCGCCACTTCCCAGCTTGCCGCCAGGTCACCGACGATGTTGGGGTATTTGTGCGGCTCGAAGCGCAGCAAGGTGGAGTAGTGCGGCGCCACACGGTGCATGACGGCGAAGGTGCCAGTGGCGGGCAGGGCGTAGGTCGGCGGCTCGGCGGCAACCGCGAAGCTCAGCACGCCGCCCCGCTGAGGCTGGCCGGCTGGCTGCCCCCCGCCTTGGGCCAGCGCCGGGCTGGTCATCAGCCCGAGCGCCGGCAGGGCCAGCACCGAACGCCGCCCGAGCCGTGCCTGGTTATCCTTCATGCCGTTACCTCCCGCTTCTTGTCGCATCAGGTCTTGAATTTGGGATCCAGCCAATCGCGCAGGGAATCACCGAACAGGTTGAAGGCGAAGACCGCCAGCGAGATCGCCAGGCCGGGAAAGAGGATCATCCACGGCGCTTCCATGTAGAAATTCGCCGCATCGCCGGAAAGCATCAGCCCCCATGCCGGCTTGGGTTCGGAGACGCCGAGGCCGAGGAAGGACAGCGAGGCCTCCAGCAGGATGGCCTGGGCGATATAGGCCGTGAGGATGATGAGGTAGGGAGCGACCACATTCGGTGCCATGTGGCGCAGGATGATGTGCGCATCCGAATAGCCGCCGGCCCGCGCCGCATCCACATAGGGCATCTCGCGGATTGCCAGCGCCGCGGCGCGTACCACGCGGCTGGCGCGGGGCACGATGGGGATGGCGATGGCGGCGATCAGGTTGAGGTCGATCCCGGCCACCGGGTTGTGTCCCACCACCGCCACCACCACCAGCGCCAGCACCACGATGGGAAAGGACAGCAGCACATCGATGAAGCGCTGCACCACCAGGTCCACCCTGCCGCCGAAATAGGCCGAGGCGATGCCGATCAGCGCCCCCAGCGTGCAGCCGATGAAGGAGGAGGCGAAGCCGATGCTCAGCGCGGTCCGCGCTCCGTAGATGATACGGGAGAAGATGTCGCGCCCGAAGGAATCGGTGCCAAGCAGGTGCTCCAGAGTGGGGGGCGAGAGCATGGCGCCGTAATCATTCGCTACGGGATCATAGGGCGCCACCAGATCGGCGAAGACGGCGGCCAGTGCCATCACCAGGATCACCAGGGCGCCGGCGGCGCCAAGTGGCTGGGCCAGGGCAAAGGCTAGCAAGGGATTGCGGCGGCGTGCCGGGCGCGGCGCTGCGGCGGGCAGGGCGGCTGGGGCGGATGCGCTCATGGCCTGGCTCCCGTTACCCGTAGCGGACCCGTGGGTCCAGCACGCCATAGAGCAGATCCACGATCAGGTTGGTCAGCATGAACATCACCGCCAGCAGCATCACCAGTGCCTGGATCAGCACGAAATCGTTGCGCGAAACGGCCTCCACGAAAAGACGGCCGATGCCGTTCAGGTTGAAGACCTGCTCCGTCACCACCAGGCCACCGATCAGGAAGGCGAATTCCAGCCCGACCACGGTGATGGCAGGCAGCAGGGCGTTGCGCATGGCGTGGCGCGCCACGACCAGTTTCTCGAACACGCCCTTGGCGCGGGCGGTGCGGATGTAGTCCTCCCGCATCACCTCGATGATGGAGGAGCGGATCATGCGCGCGACCACCGCGGAATAACGGTAGCCGACCGCCAGCGCCGGCCAGATCAGTTGGGAGATATTGGCGACCGGGTCCTCGAAGAAGGGCGTGTAGGTGACCGGCGGCGACCAATGGAACAGCATCAGCAGCAGCAGGATGACCAGCATGCCGAGCCAGAAGGAGGGCACCGCAAGGCCGGCGATGGTGAAGACGCGGACGACATAGTCCACCCAGGTGTCGCGGAACAGCGCGGATACCGTGCCGAGCGGTACGGCGATCAGCACCGAGATGAGGGCCGCCATGAAGGCCACCTGCAGCGTCAGCCCGATGCGGGTGCCGATCTCCTCCGCCACCGGCTGGCCGGTCCACATGGACTTGCCGAGGTCGAGCGTCACCAGCCCTTTCATCCAGTCGGCGAATTGCGTCACCAGCGGCTTGTCGAGGCCGAGCCGGGCACGTTCCGCGGCCAGGATCTCCTCGGTCACATAACCCCCATCGGCGCGCAGCTTCACTTCCACGATGTCACCCGGGATGACCCGCAGCATGAAGAAGACCAGGAGGGCGACGCCCAGCAAGGTCGGCACCATCAGCAGCAGGCGTTTGGCGAGGTATCGCAGCATGTCCGCTAGACCCTGATGCAGGCGACGTGGTGGCCGGGCCGCACTTCCCGCGGCTGCGGCACGATGGCGGCGCATTCCGGCACTGCCATCGGGCAGCGGGTGTGGAAGACGCAGCCCGAAGGTGGGGCGAGGGGCGAGGGCAGCTCGCCCTGCAGGGCACGCGGTGCGCGCTGCCGTTCCACGGCCGGGTCGGGGATCGGCGCGGCGTCCAGCAGGGCGCGGGTATAGGGGTGCAAGGGCTGGGCATAGAGCGTGTCGCGCTCCGCCGTTTCCATCACCCGGCCGAGATACATCACCACGATGCGGTCGGAGATATGCCGCACCACCGCCAGGTCATGCGCGATGAACAGATAGGTCAGGCCGAGCCGCGACTGGAGGTCTTCCAGCAGATTGATGATCTGCCCCTGGATCGAGACATCCAGCGCCGAAACCGGCTCGTCGCAGACCAGGAAATCCGCCTCCATCGCCAGGGCGCGGGCGATGCCGACTCGCTGGCGCTGGCCGCCGGAAAGCTGGTGCGGATAGCGCGCCGCCATGTCGGGCAGCAGGCCCACCTGGTCGAGCAATTCCGCTGTCCGGTTGGCGGCCGCGGCGCGGGTGTAGTTGCGGCGCTTCAGCATCGGCTCGGCGATCGTCTCGCCTACCGTCATGCGCGGATTGAGCGAGCTGAACGGGTCCTGGAAGATCACCTGGATGCGCTTGCGGATCTCCCGCAGCCTGCCGCGGGAGGCAGCGCGCAGGTCCTCGCCGTCGAACAGGATTTCGCCGGCAGTGGCATCGTCCAGCCGCAGCACGCAGCGGCCGACCGTGGTCTTGCCGCAGCCGCTCTCCCCCACCAGGCCAAGGGTGCGCCCACGCTCGATGGCGAAGGATACATCCTGCACCGCCCGCACCGTGCCTGTCTGGGCAAAGAAGCCCTGGCCCTTCACCTCGAAATGCTTGGTCAGGCCGCGCAATTCCAGCAGAGGCGCGGCCCGCTCCGGCGCGTCCGCAGGCGGCGCCGGCTCGGGTGGCACGGCGAGGATCCTGGCCATCTCCTCGGCTCGGTGGCAGGCGGCGCGCTGGTCCGTGCCCAGTTCGCGCAGCGCCGGGCCCACCGCGCAGGCATCCACGCGCCATTGGCAGCGTGGCGCGAAGCGGCAGCCGGTAGGCGGGTGCAGCAGGTTGGGCGGCAGTCCCTCGATGGTTTCCAGCCGGCTGCTGCGCGACTGGTCCAGCCGCGGCACGGAACGCAGCAGCCCCATGGTGTAGGGGTGGCGCGGCGCGGCGAAGAGCCGCTCGGCCGGGCCTTCCTCCACCACCCGCCCGGCATACATCACCGCCAGCCGGTCGGCGTAGCGCGCGACGATACCCAGGTTATGGGTGATGAGGATCAGCGTGATGCCGAGCCGGCGCGACAGATCCTTCATCAACTCCAGGATCTGCGCCTGGATGGTGACGTCGAGCGCGGTGGTCGGCTCATCCGCGATGATGAGCTTCGGGTTGCAGGCCAGCCCGATGGCGATCATCACCCGCTGCCGCATGCCGCCGGAGAATTGGTGCGGGTATTGTGCCAGCCGCCGTTCGGCATCCGGGATTCCGACCAGGCCCAGCAACTCCACCGCCCGGGCGCGGGCCGTTTCCTCATCCATGCCGAGATGGATCTTCAGCGGTTCCATGATCTGCAGCCCGATCGAGAGGATCGGGTTCAGGCTGGTCATCGGTTCCTGGAAGATCATGGCGATGTCGCGGCCGCGCAGCGCGCGCATCTCGGCTTCGGGCAGGGCCAGCAGGTCGCGGCCTTCGAACATCACCCGGCCGCCGGCCACCCGTCCGGCGGGCCTGGCCAGCAGCCGCATCACGGCCAGGGCGGAAACGGATTTGCCACAGCCGGATTCGCCGACCAGCGCCATGGTCTCGCCCGGCTGGACGGACCAACTGACGCCATCCACCGCCCGCACCACGCCGGCAGGCGTTTCGAATTCGACGCGTAGATTCTCGACCGAGATGAGGGGGCGTGCGTTTGGCGCCGCCGCTGTCGTGGCGGCGCCATGGTCTAGTACGGGCGTGCTGGCCATGCGCCGAACGCTTCCCTCCCGGTCTTTCTTGATGCACAGGGTGCATCCTTCAGCCGGGGACGCAAGCCCCTATCGCATGGCGATGATGCCTCATCGCCGCGACTTGCGGAATTCCGCCGGGCTCACCTTGCCGAGTTCGCGCAGCAGCAGCGGCCAAGTCTGCAGACCCTCGGTGACCGAGTCGATCCGGAAGAACTCGTTCGGCGCATGCGCATCCTCGTCCGGCATGGCCAGGCCGAACATCAGGCTATCCATGCCCAGCCTTTCCTGGAACATCGCCGTGATCGGCACGGTGCCACCGGCGCGGGTACGGATCGGGCGCTGGCCCGTCACCCCCTCCAGCACGCGCTCCGCCGCCAGCAGCAGCGGGTTGTCTGCCGCGAGGGTGAAGGCGCGGGTGCCGCCGGGCCGGCAGGTGAAGGAGAGCTTCACGCCGGGCGGGCAATGCGTCTCGAAATGACGCTTCACCGCTTCCTGCGCCGCTGCAGGGTCCTGGCCGGGCACCAGGCGCATGGTGAGCTTGGCGAAGGCTTCGCAGGGCAGCACGGTCTTGCTGCCAGCGCCGGTATAGCCGCCCCACATGCCGTTCACCTCCACGGTGGGGCGCACCGTGGTGCGCTCCCGCACCGTATAGGCCGGGTCGCCATAGGGGGCGGCGTCCATTTCCGCGTACCAGGCATCCTCGTCGAAGGGCAGGGCGGCGCTTTCCTGGCGGATGTCGGGCGTTACCTCCATCGCGCCGTCAAGGAAGCCCTTCACCAGAATGCGCCCCTGGTCGTCGTGCAGGCTGGCGACCAGCTTCGCCATCTCATGCAGCGCGTTGCGCATGGCGCCGCCGACCCGGCCGGAATGCGCGTCCTTCGAGGCCGTGCGCAGCGCCACCTGAATGGCGCAGATGCCACGGCAGCCGATGCCGAGGGTCGGCACCGTGGTGCTGGCCCGACCGCCATCGGCCGAGAGCATGACATCCGCCGCCAGCAGGTCGCGGTATTTCTCGATGAGCGCGGGCAGGGAGGGGCTGCCGACCTCCTCCTCGCCTTCCAGGAAGAGCTTGACGTTGACGGGGCAGCCGCCCTCCTTGGCCATGAAGCCGGCGATGGTCTCAACGGCGATGGTCGTGGAGCCCTTCACGTCCGAGGCGCCGCGTGCGTAGAGGCGGCCATCGCGGATGGTCGGCTCGAAGGGCGGGGAGTGCCAGAGCTCCAGCGGGTCCGGCGGCTGCACGTCGTAATGGCCATAGATGATGACCGTCGGCCTGCCAGGCGCGCCTTCCCAGGCGCCGTAGATGGCGGGCTGGCCGCCGGCTTCCAGCAGCCGCACATCGGGCAGCCCGATCTCCCGCAGCCTGGCCAGCAGGAAGTCCCGCGCGCCGGCCATGCCGGCGGCATAGGCCGGGTCCGTGCTGACGCTGGGCAGGCGGATCAGCGCCTTCAGGCGTTCCAGCACGTCGTCCTGGCGCGCCAGCAGGGCGGCCACCACCGGGTCGGTCATCGAACTCACTCCTTCGTCCCGGCGGCAGGGTCGGCCAGCGCGCGGCGCCTTTCAACGGGGCGAAGGACGAAAAGCGCGGTGCCGGCCAGCACCGCCAGCCCCAGCCCGGCCATGATGAGGATGGCCTTGCCCGGCCCCAACGCATCGGCCAGGACACCGATGGCCAGCGTGCCGAACGGACTCATGCCGATGCAGGTGGTGACCAGGCCGAGCACGCGGGACCGTGCCTCCGGCGGCGCCTGGGTGACGGGCAGGGCGGTCTGCAAGGCGCCGAACAGCGCCGTGCCGGTGCCGCCCAGCACCAGCAGTGCCACGGCCAGCCAGAGCTGGCCCGCCAGGGTCATCCCGATGAGGCAGCAGAGGAAGAAGGCCGAGCCCGCGACCATCAGGCCGGGCGAGAGCGGCGCGCCACGGCGAGAAGCCATGAACAGCCCGGCGAGCAACCCGCCCGCCGGCTCGGAGGCCGTGAGCAGGCCCACCTGGAAGGGCGTGGCGGCGAATTGCGCCTGGCCCAGCGCCGGCAGCACGGCGTTGAAGCAGAAGCCGAAGATGTTCATGGCGATGGTCACCAGGATCACCGTCAGCAGCGCCGGATGGCGGCGGACCACGCGCAGCCCTTCCGCCATGTCGGCCAGCACCTGGCGCGGGCTGAAGCGCCCGGTTTCCTGCCGGTGCCGCACGCCGGAAAGCAGCAGCAGGGCCGCGAGATACAGGGCGCAGGAAAGCCCATAGGCCGCCGCCATGCCCAGGCTGCCATAGATCAGCCCGCCCAGCAGCGGCCCCACCATGCGCGTCGTGGCATTGGTGGTGGAATCCAGCGCCACCGCCTGCACCACGTCCCGCTGGCCGGCCGCCTCGGTCAGCATGCGGCGGCGGGAGGCCATCTCGCTGGTCCAGACCAGGCCACCGCAGAAGCCCGCCAGCGCCATGTGCCAGACCTGGAGCACCCCGAGCAGCGCGAGGACGCTGACCGTGCCGGCCGTCACGGCGCTGATCGTCTGACCCAGCATCAGCAGGTGGCGGCGGTCCAGCACCTCGGCGAGCGCGCCGGTCAGGGCGCCGGCCAGCAGCATGGGCAGGGCGCGCATCATGGAAACCAGCGAGACCGCCAGGGCGGATTGCGTCACCTGATAGACGAAGACGGCGCTGACCAGGATTTCCAGCCAGCGCATGGCGTTGGCCAGCGCGCCCACGCCCCAGAGGCGCAGGAAGAGCGGATTCGCCAGCAGGCGGCGGAGCGGGTGTCCCGGTTCTCCCGGCGGCATCTTGTCCTGGTCGGCGTTTCCTGGGGTGCCAGGGTTGCCGCCCGATGCGGCGTTGTCGAGGGGGGGCGCGCAGGAAGCGCCTTGCCGCACCTGCCGGAATTTCTGCCGCAAGGTGCAGCAGGCGCGGGGAAGCCGCGCCGGAGCCTTGCCTGCCTAGCTGATGGCAGACCGCACCCTGGCCGAGAGCCATTCGCTGACCAGCACGGTGCCGAGGATCAGCACGAAGATCATCGTCACCTGCGGCCAGGCCAGCACATTGATGGAAGCCTGCAACTGCATGCCGATGCCGCCGGCGCCGACCAGCCCCAGCACCGTCGCCTCCCGGATGTTGATGTCCCAGCGGAAGACGGTGAGGCCGGCGAAGGCCGGCATCACCTGCGGGAGGATGCCCCAGGCCAGCACCTGCGCGCCGGAGGCGCCGGTGGCGTTCACCGCCTCCACCTGGGTCGCGTCGATCTCCTCGATCGCTTCGTAGAGCAGCTTGGCGACGAAGCCGACGGAACGCAGCGCGATGGCCAGGATACCGGCCAGCATGCCGGGGCCGAGCACGATGACCAGCACCAGCGCCCAGATCAGCGAGTTGATGGAGCGGCTGGCGACGATGACGAACAGCACCACCGGCCGCACCAGCATGCGGCTCGGCGTGGTGTTGTGCGCCGCCAGGAAGGCCAGCGGCGCGCCCAGCGCCACCGCCAGGGCGGTGCCCAGGGTGGCGATGTTGATGGTGTCCCAGAGCGGCCTCCAGAGCTGCCCGGCATAGGACCAGCGCGGCGGGAACATGCGGGAAACCAGGTCGGCGCCCTGGGCCGGCGCGTCCCAGACGAAGGCCCAGATGGTGCGGCCGGAGATGAACTCGAAGCAGGCCAGGGTCAGCGCCAGCCCGGCCAGCCAGCCCGCCCATACCAGCAGGTCGCCGCGCGGCGTCCGCCGCCGCCAATCCCTTTCCCCATCCGGCTGTTGGATGACGGCCATCACTGCACCCTCCGCCGTATCCAGCCGCTGGCATATTCGCAGCTCAGCACGATGAGGATGATGATGATCAGCACCGCCGCCGCGGTATCGAATTCATAGCGGTCGAAGGCGGTGTTCAGCGTGTCCCCGATGCCGCCGGCCCCCACCAGCCCGAGCACCGCGCTTTCGCGGAAATTGATGTCGAGCCGATAGACCGAAAGCCCGATGAGCCGCGGCCGTACCTGCGGCAGCACTGCCCAGGCCAGCAACTGGAGCCAGTTGGCGCCGGTGGCGCGCACCGCCTCGGCCTGGGCGGCCTCGATATCCTCGATATCCTCGGCCAGCAGCTTGGCCATGAAGCCGATGGTGGCGAAGGCCAGGGTCAGCATCCCCGCCAGCGGCCCGAAGCCGAGCATGGCGACGAAGACGATGGCGATGATGATCTCCTGGAAGGTCCGGCTTACCGCGACGATGCCGCGGCAGGCCAGGTAGATCGGCAGCGGCGCCAGGTTGCGCGCCGCCCCCAGCGCCACCGGAATGGACATCAGGATGCCCAGCGCCGTGGCCACCACGGTCATGGTCAGGCTCTCCAGCAGCCCTTCCAGTATGTCCTCCCGCTTGGAGATGAAGTCGGGCGGGAAGAAGCCGGCAAGGAAGCGGAGGCCGCGATGCAGCCCTTCCGCCGCGCGGGCCCAGTTCACCTCCACGCTGCCCGCCGCCAGCACCGCATAGAGCAACGCGCCGCCATAGACCGCCCAGCGCAGCCAGGGGGCAGCGATCAGCGGCGGCGGGCGCCAGGCCCGGGCGGCGGCGGCCGGGTCGAAAGCCGTGGCGCTCACGCTGCCTCCGTCTCCGCCTCGTTCTCGTCCTCGGCGCGGCGGATGGTGCGGGACCAATCCTCCTCGCCATAGATGGCCGTCAGCGCCTCCGGCCCCAATGCCCCGGACGGGCCGTCGAAGACGATGCGCCCGGCCCGCAGCCCGACGATCCGCTTGGCGAATTGGTGGGCCAACGCGACGTCATGGATGTTGACGATGGCGGCCAGTCCGCGCTCCTCGCACAGTTCCACCAGCAGCCGCATGATCTGACGGCTGGTCTTGGGGTCCAGGCTGGCGGTCGGCTCGTCCACCAGCAGCAGCGCCGGGTCCTGCATCAGCGCCCGCAGGATGCCGACGCGCTGGCGCTGGCCGCCGGAAAGCGCATCGGCCCGCTTGTCCGCCATATGGGCGAGGCCGACGCGGTCCAGCAGGCGGAAGGCCTGCTCCACGTCCCGCCTCGGGAAGCGGCGGAACCAGGAGGCCCAGAAGCCGACATAGCCGAGCCGGCCGGAGAGCACGTTCTCCATCACCGTCAGCCGCTCGACCAGGGCGTATTCCTGGAAGATCATGCCCATCCGCCGCCGCGCCCGGCGCAGCGCGGAGGTTCCGAGGCCGGTGAGTTCCTGCCCGTCCAGCCAGACCCGCCCGGCGGTCGGCTCCACCAGCCGGTTGACGCAGCGGATGAGCGTGGACTTGCCGGCGCCGGAAGGGCCGATCAGCGCCATCACCTGGCCCGGAGGCACTTCGAGATCAACCGAGTCGAGCGCCAGGTCACCGGTCGGATAGCGCTTGGTCAGCCCTTCGATGCGCAGCAGCACGGTGCGCGCGGCCTCAGCGGCAGGCGTAGGAGACGTTCATCGCCTGGTCGATCTCGCGGATCACCGCCCAGTGCTCGCGGTAGGTGATCGGCATGAATTTCTCCTGCGGCGGCTCGTTCTTGCGGAATTCCTCAAGCAGAGCGGTGCCTTCCCAGTTGAAGGAAAAGAAGGCATTGCGGATGCGCTGCACCAGCTCCGGCCGCAGGTTGTGGGCATGGCCGTAGCCGGTCGGCGGGAAGCTCTGGCTGCGGAAGATGCTGCGCACCAGCTCCGCCCGCACGGCGTTGCGCGCGATCATGCGCCGCATGACGGAATTGGCCACGGCTGCCGCGTCGTAGTCGCGATTGGCCACGCCGATCACGCTGTTGTCGTGCCGGCCGGAGAAGGCGGGGCGGAAGTCGCGCCCGGAGATCATGCCGAACTGGCTCTGCAGCAGGGCGGAAGGCGCCTTGAAGCCGGAATTGGAGGTTTCGGCGGTGAAGGCGATGGTGCGGCCGCGCAGGTCCTCGACGCGCTGCGCGTCGGAGCCGGCGGGGACGATGATCTCCATCTCATAGCCATAGGCGTTGTCGCGCGTGGCCATCATGGCGAAGGGCACGAAGCCGGCGCAATTCACCGCCAGCGGGTTGGAGCCGGTGTTGAAGCCCGCCACGTGCAGCCGGCCGGCCCGCATCGCCTCGATCTGCGCGGCGTTGGACTGCACCGCGAAGAACTGCACGCGCTTGCCGGTCTCGCGCGCCAGGTGGTCCATGAATTCCTGCCAGACGCGGCGATAGACCGAAGGGTCCTCGACCGGCGTATAGGCGAAGATCAGCACCGGAGGGTCCACCAGCTCCCGCGGGCTTGTCGGCGCATCGGCCACCAGGTCGCCATCGCGGTCGCAGTAGCGGGCATCGAGCTGGCCACGTGGGCAGTCCGCGGTCTGGGCGCCGGCCGGTGCGGCCGCGAAGGCAAGGGTGGCCAGCAGCCCAAGGGTCAACATTCGGCGCAGCATCGAGAAGCACCTCCCGGTATGACGATCGCGGCCAGCTGTCAGCCCATGGCCCGTGCGACGCCAGTGGTGGTTCCGTGAAACCTTCCGGATGCCAGCTTCCGTGGCCGGCCCGGAGGACGCGGATCGTTGCCTGATTATTACCGGCGAATCCATTCGCTTGTCACCTGCCGATCCTGGCCGCCGGGGCGGGGGACCCGGCGCTCAGCGCCCCTCGGCCTCCTCGCGCAGGAGTTCCAGTTCCAGCCATTCCTCCTCGGCCCTGGCCAGTTCGGCCTGCTTTGCGGTGAGTGCGGCGGTGAAGCGGTCGAAGCGTGCGCGGTCGCGGCTGTAGAGGTCGGGGGCACCCAGGGCCTGCTGCAACTGGGCGATCTCGGCCTGCAATTTCTCGATGCTCGCCGGCAGCGCGGCAAGGGCATGCTGCTGTCGGAAGGAGAGCTTCGGCCTGGACGGAGCGGGCGGGGCGGCGGGCTTCGGCGCCCCGCGCGGCGTGCTTTCGGGCATGGCCGCCGGCTTGGCCTCCACGCCGCGGCCGCGCTGCGCGACCATGTCGGCATAGCCGCCGGCATAGTCCTGCCAGCGCCCGTCGCCCTCGGCCACCACGACCGCGGTGCAGACCCGGTCGAGGAAGTCGCGGTCATGGCTGACCACCAGCACCGTGCCCTTGTAGTCCGCCAGCACTTCCTCCAGCAGATCCAGGGTTTCGAGGTCGAGGTCGTTGGTCGGCTCGTCCAGCACCAGCAGGTTGGAAGGCTTGGCCAGGGCGCGGGCGAGCATCAGCCTTCCGCGCTCGCCGCCCGAAAGCACGCCGACCGCGGTGCGTGCCTGGTCCGGGATGAACAGGAAATCCTTCATGTAGCCGATGACATGGCGCGGCCTGCCGCCGACGAAGACCTGGTCGCCACGCCCACCGGTCAGGGTTTCCGCCAGGGAAAGCGCCGGATCCAGGCTTTCCCGCTTCTGGTCCAGCGTCACCATCTCCAGCCCGGTGCCCAGCCGCACGGTACCGGAATCGGGCGCCAGCGTGCCGGTCAGCAGGTTGAGCAGGGTGGTCTTGCCGGCGCCGTTCGGCCCGACCAGCCCGATGCGGTCGCCGCGCAGGATACGGATGGAGAAGTCACGCACCACCGGCGGGGCGTCGCCCCAGGCCTTGGTGATACGCTCGGCCTGCACCACGGTGGTGCCGCCGCCCTCGGCCTCGGCCGCCGCCATGCGGACGGTGCCGGTGGCCTTCAGCGCGTCGCGCCGGCGCTGGCGCAGCGCCGCCAACTCGCCCACCCCGCGCATGTTGCGCTTGCGCCGGGCGGTGACGCCGTAGCGCATCCAGTGTTCTTCCCGGACGATCCTGCGGTCCAGCTTGTGGGCCTCGCGCTCCTCCTCCTCAAGCACCTGGTCGCGCCACGCCTCGAAATGGGCGAATCCCTTCTCCAGCCGGCGGGTGGTGCCGCGGTCGAGCCAGACCATGGCGCGGCTCAGGGTTTCCAGGAAGCGCCGATCATGGCTGATGAGCACCAGGGCACCGCGGCTGCCGGCCAATTCCTGTTCCAGCCAGGCGATGGCGGGCAGGTCCAGGTGGTTGGTCGGCTCGTCCAGCAGCAGGATGTCGGGCTGCGGCGCAAGGGCGCGGGCCAGGGCGGCGCGGCGGGCCTCGCCGCCGGAAAGCCGTGCGGTCTCCTCCGCCCCGGTCAGGCCGAGTTGTTCCAGCAGCCAGCGCGCGCGGTGCGGGTCGTCGCCCGGCGCCAGGCCGGATTCGACATAGGCCAGGGTGGTGCCATGGCCACTCAGATCCGGCTCCTGCGGCAGGTAGCGCAGGGTGGCGCCCGGCTGCAGGAAGCGGGTGCCGGCTTCGGGCGCCAGCAGCCCGGCCGCGACCCGCAACAGGGTGGATTTGCCGGAGCCGTTGCGGCCGACCAGGGCCAGGCGCTCCCGGGGCGCGACCGAAAGGGGCGCGCCCTGGAGCAGCGGCGTGGCGCCAAGGCTCAGATGGATATCCTGCAACAGCAGAAGGGGCGGGGCCATGCCGCGCCAAAGGGGGTGTCGCGCCGCCGCCGTCAAGCCATGGGCCGGGGATCACTAATGGCGGAGGCAGGTGCGGGGGGTGCCGGGGGGTCGGCGGCGGCGGCGGAAGCCCCTATGGTGGGGACACCCCTATGGTGGGGATGCAACCGGATAGTGATTCGCCATGGCCGATCCCCGCCTAGCCCGTCGCCTGCTCGTCCTGCGCCTTGCCGCGCTGGGCAGCGCTTCCGCCGTGCCTGCCGCCGCCTCGGCCCAGGGCAGCAAGGATGGCGGCGGCCGGAAGCAGTCCGTTACGGACGCGGACCCCAGCGACCCCGAGGGGCGTGGTCGGGGTGGCAGCCGCCCTCCGCCGCGCCGCGGCGTCACCGACAGCGATCCGAAAGACGAACCCGGCCGCGGGCAGGGCGGCGGCAGCGACAGTGCCCCGCGCGACCCCCCTGGAAGTGGGCGTGGCGGCAGCGG